>JANTFM010000088.1 GCA_024763475.1 Acidobacteriota bacterium
GGCTCGCCGGATCCGTGGACTTCGATGATCTGGCCGGGGACGGCCTCCTGGGGCTGATGGAAGCCGTGGATCGTTTCGATCCCTCGCACAATGTCCGCTTCAAGACCTACGCCGAGGCGAGGATCCGGGGTGCGATTCTCGATGGGGTGCGAGGACGGGATTGGGCGCCGCGTTCGTTGCGGCGCGCCGCACGCAAGCTGGAGACGGCGATCGCCGCTGTCGAGCACCGCACGCGCGCAAGTGCGACGGACGAGGAGATCGCCAGGGAACTCGACATGACAATTCCCGAACTGCAGGCGCTCTACGTTCAAGCGAGGGGCGTCCGCCTCGGGGCTCTGTCTCGAAATGAAGAGGACGACCGAGACCCCGCCGATCCCGGTCTCGATCCGCTCTCTCACTTCGAGGAGAGAGAAAAGCGCGAACTGCTCGTCGAGGAGATCGACGATCTGGCCGAGCGGGACCGGTTGGTCTTGAGCCTTTACTACGAGAAGGGTCTGACGCTGAAGGAGATCGGCGCGGTGCTTTCGGTGACCGAGTCGCGAGTGTGCCAGATTCACACCAATCTGCTGAAGAAGCTGAAGAACCGGGTGAGCGAGAGGCTCCAGGTTCCGGAGATGGCGAGATGAACGCACGAATGAACCGCCTGGTCTCACGGCGGGCGGTGAGGCGCCGTCGCGTGCTCGCTCTCATCAAGCGCAAGCGAGCGGAGATCGATCAGCAGGTGGACACGATTCCCGGCGCTCCGCACTGCTTGCGGGACGGTCTCGAGAAGGCTGCGAGGAAGGAACAATGAGCAGACTGCTCAGCCAGGCGGAGGTCGACGCGCTGCTCGAGTCCTTCGAGTCGAATGCCGTTCTTCCCGAGTTGCAAACGGAAATCCTCTACGACCTGCGGGCTCCCCTGCTTCTCGCGGGAGATCGCCTGGCCCTGGTCCAGGCTGCGTGCGAGAAACTGGCCGCGGTGATCGGTCAGATCGTGACGATCCTGATGATTGCCGAGCGCCCCGTACGCGCGTCGTTCATCGGGATCTCGCAACAGCCGGCGTCCACGATTCTCGGGACGCTGACACCCGGCGAGCCCCTGGCGCTCCTGACCGATGACCACGAGGAGCCGGTCGGGGGGATCACTCTGCAGCCGGAACTCGCGCTCGCGATGGTGGATCGCATCCAGGGTGGGGAAGGTGCCGCACCGGAGGGTGTGCGCGGGCTCTCGGCCGTGGAGCGGAGACTCCTGTCCGAGGCCCTCGGCCGCATGGCGCGGCACCTGGATCAGCACACGGGACTTGGCCCCATCCACGGCGCCGGTCTCGACGTTGATCCGGTCTTCGGTCGCCTTGCCTCGCGGGGTGGCACCCTCGCCGCGGCGCAGTTCCGTCTGACGACCGCCCTCGGTGATGCGTCCTGCAGGCTCCTCCTGACCCCGGTGCTCACGAATCGTCTGATCGTCGACGAACCCGGAGAGGACCGGGGAGACATCCCCGAGGAGCTCTTCGAGGCGATGGCCGGAGTACCGATTCGTGTTGAGCCGGTCATCACGGGGGCCACGCTTTCGCTGGGTGATCTCAAGCGCATGACTGCGGGCAGCGTGCTGCAGCTCGACATACGAGAGCACGAGGGGCTTGCGCTTCGCTTCAACGGAGAACTCCTGGCGCGTGGAGAGCTCAAAGCTGCCGGGAACGACCGCGTCTTCGAGGTATCTGAACTGACCGCGGAACGTCTGCCGGTCGAGGAGAAAGCCAGCTGATGAACGACGAAACCAAGACCCCGGATGCGGGGGATGACCTGGCGACGAGGGTTGTCGATCAACCCAGCGGTCACACGACCAGCATGCAGCCGGAGAGGCCGATGGGGCTGGCGGACTTCGAGAACCTCGCGTTATTGGATCGGCTCGAGTTGCCGATCGAGGTGCGCCTGGGCCGATTGAGCTGGGAGCTCGAGAAGGTCCTCGGCGTTCGAGTGGGCGATGCCGTCCCGATCGGACCGGACGGCGATGATGTCGTCACCCTCTATGTGCAGGGTCGTCCCTATGCCGTGGGCGACCTCGTCGTGGTGGACGGCCGCTTCGCGTTCCGTGTCCGGGACGTCCTGACCGATGCCACGATGGGAGCCTTGTAATCATGCGTGATCTGCTGCTCATGCAACTCGCGTTCAACATCCTGATCCTCTCCGCATTGCTGATGCTCGCGATGAGCAGAGTCCGGCGGCGTAAGCCACGGCCGCAAGCTGGCGTTCCGGTGCGAGATCCGGAGACGACAGGGGGCCAAGCGAAAAGAGCGCTCAAGAAGACGGCGTTCAAGAAGGTGACGCCCAATAGCAAGCCTTCTGCAGGGCCCGTCCGTCTCGATTCGCTCATCGAGCGAGCCGAGCAACAGGAGTTGGTGGCCGAACAGGACTTGCGTGCGCGGCTCAGCCGTTTCAAAGCGCGGGCCGCAGGGTGATCCATGTTACCTGCGCTCAAGGTCGGCGGGGTCTACCCCGCCTGTGTGCTACAGATCCTGGCGGATCGCCGTATACGGTTACTCGTCGAGGGAGAGGCGCTCCTGGCTCGCGTGGAAACCCAGGTGCGGGAGGGAGAGCAAGTGTTCGTCGAAGTCGAGCGCCTCATGCCGGAACTCGTGTTTCAGGTAAGACGAACCCGGAAAAAAGTTCCGTGCTGAGGGCAGATAGTTCCCGGCCCGCCGTGATCTGCCTTCGAGGCGCGGGGTCATGGGTCGGCTGAATGCGAATGCAAGAGGAATGCTTCTTGCAGTGCGGAACCGGGAAACGGCCGTGCTGAACCGGAAAACGTAGACGACGAGAGCCACAGGAGAGCCACAAAGATGTTCCCACAGCTATACAACGGGGCTTCAGGAATGATGGCGAGCGAGCGGACCCTCGATCTGGTCGCCAACAATCTCGCCAACGTGCGTACGCCGGGCTACGCGCCCGATCGGCCTCTCTTCGCGAGCTATCTCGATGAGAGTCTGACGGCGGATGGCGATCCTGCGAAGGGGGGATCCCGGCAGGTAACCCTCGCTGGAAGCTGGCGTTCCGATACTCCCGGCCCGATGAACGCGACGGGAGGAGCCCTCGATCTGGCGATCCAGGGCCCCGGTTACTTCCGGTTGGAAACCCCCGCCGGCGAACGGTTGACTCGCGCGGGGGCTATGAAAGTCCTTGCGGACGGAACCCTCAGCTCGGCCGATGGTCACCCCCTGCTCGATACGCAGGGGCAGCGGATCGTCCTGCCGAAGGGGAATCCTGCCGTTGGGATCGACGGAACCGTGACGGTCTCGCTGACAGAGGACGGGCGCTTGACGGGCACGGACGAAGTGGTCGCTCAGATCGGCCTGGCCAAGGGGTCCGTCAACGCGATGATCCGCGAGGGCGAGGCGATGTGGCGTCCCGCCGGTGCGGTGGTCCCGCTGCCCGAGGGCGAGGCGACGATCTCACCGGGCTTCCTCGAGCAATCCGGGGTCCAGCCGACCCGGGAGCTGGTGAACATGATCGAGGCCCAGCGCCTCTTCGAAATGCAACAGCGCGTCGTGAATGTCACCGCGAACACGGTGATGAAGCGCGCTCTCGACCTGGCAGGCGTGAGGTAAAGACATGGAACGTTCACTCTGGACCGCAGCGGCGGGCATGGCCGCGCAACAGACCAACATGGATGTCGTCGCAAACAACCTGGCGAACGTCAACACCACGGGATTCAAGCGAAGCCGCGCCGAGTTCGTCGACCTGCTCTACCAGACGGTCAACGCACCGGGCACCGCGTCCAGCGCGTCGACGAACCTGCCTACGGGCGTGCAGATCGGCCTCGGCACGCGCACCGCGGCGATCAAACGCATCTTCGAGCAGGGCACCTTCAAGCCCACCGAGAATCCGCTCGACATGGTCATCGAGGGTCAGGGCTTCTTCAAGGTCACGCGCCCGGACGGGACCCAGGCCTTCAGCCGCGACGGCTCCTTCGCTGTCGATGAGACCGGCAACCTGGTCAACGCGCTCGGCTACCAGCTCGATCCGCCGCTGACGATCCCCCAGGACACCAAGAGCATCACGATCGGCCGGGACGGGACGGTGTCCGTGCGTCTCTCCGATGAGACGGTGAGCCAGATCGGCAACATCGAGCTGGCATCCTTCGTCAATCCGGGGGGCCTGCAGAGCGTCGGCAACAACCTCTACGTGGCCAGCGTGGCGAGCGGCGACCCGCTGCTCGGGACGCCGGGGCAGGAGGGCCTCGGCGAACTCACCCAGGGCTTCCTCGAGACCTCGAACGTCAACATCGTCACCGAGCTGGTCGACATGATCTCCGCCCAGCGGGCCTACGAGTTGAACTCCCGCTCGATCCGCGCGGCAGACGAGATGCTCAAACAGCTCGCGCAGCTCGTGCGATAGGAGCTGGTCAATGAAGGCAACGCGCATCGTGACGATCGGGCTGGCCCTGCTGTCCCCGCTGGTGGTCTTCGCCGGTCAAGTGGCGCTGAAGATCACGCTGGAGCCCAGCATCGAACTCCCGGCGGGCCAGGCGCTGACCCTGGGCGCGATCGCGAGCTTCGAAGGCACAGGCTCGGAGCGCGCGGCCAAAATCAACCTGGGTCATGTTCCGGGTCCGGGGCAAAGGCGCGCCCTGTCCCGGGTGAAGATCGTGCGAGCCCTAGAAGCGGCGGGCTTTTCGAGGGGGTCCGTCGAGCTTGCCGGGGCCTCTCAGCCCCGGGTTCTGGGCCGTGGGCAGCGCATCGACGAGCTGCGGGTGCGGGCCGCGATAGAGGAGGCGATCGCAGGGTCGATCCCCGGCGGCAGGGTGCGGATCGTCGAGGTTCAGCTACCGGCGAAGGTCGAGATTGAGCCCGGCGAGTACACCGTGCGGGTGAGTCCCAGGGCCAGGGCGCTGCGGAGCGGTATGAACCGGATTCCCCTGGATATCATCACGCCCGCGGGCGACCAGCGGCGTGTGGGGGTCTACGTGCGGCTGGAGCTTGCTGGCCCGGTTCTCGTTGCCGCGCGGGATGTGCCGCGGGGCGAACGCGTCCGTCCCCGGGATCTTCGTCTCGAGACGAGGGCCTTCCCGTCGGGCGCACCCGTGTTGCATGAACTCTCCATTGCGGTGGGCAAAGTTGCGCGATCGACCCTGAGGACCGGGGAGCCCATCCGAAGCAGTGCGCTGGCCGTGGCTCATGCCGTGGAGACCGGGCAGACCGTCTCGGCCATCTTCCGCCAGGGGGGCGTGGCCCTGACCCTCGAGACCCGCGCTCGGGGCAAGGGCGAGGTCGGATCGATCATTCCCATCGCGGGAGTTGACGGTCACAGCTCGGTCCAGGCACGCATCGTGGCTCCGGGAAAAGTCGTCGTGATGGGGTCGGAGGAGACCGGAGCCGCGGTCGAGAGGGAGACGAAGCCATGAAGACGAGGATCTACCTGCTGGCGACCGCCGCGTTGCCCCTGCTCGCTGGATGCGCGAGTGCGGGTCATGCGACGCCGAACGTCTACTCGGGCCCGATGCCCGAGCTGGAGCTTCCCAACCAGCCCCACTACATCTCGGATGGCTCGCTCTATGCGGAAACGAGTGCGGCCGATCTCGTCAGCGACTTCCGTGCGGCGCACATCGGCGACATCGTCACGGTGCGCTTCGTCGAGTCGGCGAACGCCTCGACCACGGCAGACAACAAGCTGAAGAAGAACTCGTCGACGAAACTCGAGGCCCCCGTACTCTTCGGTTTCGAGAACCAGCTCAAGGGAGCCCTGGGCTCGGACTTCGATCCGGCACTCGCCTTCCAGGTGGCCGGCTCCAAGGAGTTCAACGGGGCAGGGGAGACAACGCGCAAGCAGACGGTGACCGCTGTCGTCGCTGCGCGGGTCATGGCGGTCGGGACCGGTGGGCGGATGCTCATCGCGGGCAGCAAGCGCGTCAACGTGAACCACGAGCGGCAGGTCATCACCATGGCGGGGATCATCCGCCCTGAAGATGTGAGTGCGGCAAACTCGGTGAGTTCGAGCGTCATCGCGGACCTCTCGTTCTCCATGGGGGGCAGCGGGGATCTCAACGACATCACCCGGCAGGGTTGGTTCCAGCGCCTGCTCTCCAAGGTCTGGCCTTTCTGATGAAGACTATTCTTTCGATCGTCACGTGTTCTTTTCTGGCCTGCCTGCTCGTCCCGCAGGGGTTCGCCGCCGTACCAGGGCCGAAGCTTGCCGTCGCGAAAGCGGACGCGGGGAGCGCCGAATCCGCCCGGGAGGCCGGAGTCCCCCTGCGAAACCTCGTCGATATCCAGGGCGTGCGGGACAACCAGCTCGTTGGCTACGGGCTGGTCGTCGGTCTCGCCGGGACGGGGGACGGGACTCAGGCGAAATTCACGATCCAGAGCCTCGCCAACGCCCTCAAGCGTATGGGTGTCCTCGTACCGCCGGCCTCGATTCGCGTGCGGAACGCGGCGGCGGTCATGGTGACGACGGATCTCCCGGCCTTCTCTCGCCCGGGAAGCCGCCTCGATGTGACGGTCTCATCCATCGGGGATGCGAAGTCTCTCTCGGGTGGCACCCTGCTGATGACGCCAATGAAGGCACCCGATGGCCGGGTCTACGCGCTCGCGCAGGGCTCGGTCTCCCTCGGGGGCGGCTTCGCGGCTTCGGGTGGAGGCGCCAGCCTGCAGAAGAACCATCCGACCACCGGAACGATCCCCTCCGGCGCCATCGTCGAGCGCACGGCGGGCATCGAACTCGCAGGACGCGACGGCTTCAACCTGCAGCTCAGGAACCCGAACTTCACGACGGCGTACCGGATCGAGAGCGCGCTGGACAACGCCTTCCAGCCGGAGACGGCCCATGCCCTGGACTCGGGGACCGTGAGGGTCACGGTGCCGACCTTTCTGCGGGATCGTCCCGTCGAGGCTCTGGCCCACATCCTCGCGGTGAACGTCGAGCCGGTGGTTCCCGCGCGGGTCGTGCTCAACGAGCGGACGGGAACGGTCGTGATGGGCGGAGATGTCAGTATTTCCCGGGTTTCGGTGACCCACGGCAACCTCACGGTCAGCGTTGTCGAGTCCTACGCAGTGTCCCAGCCCGGTCCTTTCTCCAAGGGATCGACGGTTGTCGTCCCCGAGGGTGAGGTGGTCGCGACCGAGGAAGAGCCCCAACACCTGGACTTCCGGGAGGGAACTCGCGTGGAGGACCTGGTCGAGTCGCTCAAGAGGGTCGGCGTGACGCCGCGGGACATGATTGCGATCTTCCAGGCGATCCGTTCCGCCGGCGCGCTGCATGCCGAACTGGTGTTGAACTGATGGAGATCACCCCCGCGATCCAGGAGAAGATCCGTGAGGTCGCCAAGGGCTTCGAGGCGGGCTTCCTGCGGCAAATGATCGACGCGATGGAACGAGCCCAGCTCGACGAGGGCTTTTTCGGCTCCTCCGCGGGTTCGAAGACGCGGCAGACGACCTTCCAGCTCCTGCTTTCCGACGCCCTCGCCCAGGATGGATCGCTGGGCCTGGCAGATCAGATCACCGAGGAGCTCACGAAGGACATCTCCAAGCTCTCCGGCGAAAAAACAACGGCCCCTTCGCCGGATTTGTTCAATATTTTCCGTTGGGAGGCTCAAGAAGTTCCCGCGGAAGCCGAAGAGTCTGGTGGATAGGCCCGTCCCATCTCACGGACGAGACGTTTCGGGCCAGGAGGAACAAGAATGAAAGTCACTGGATCTGACCCACTCAGCCGGCTTCGCGACATGATGGATAAGCTCGATGAGACGGATCGAGCGTCGCGGACCCAGTCGGGCGATCGGAAGGACGGCGAGCGTGCGGAGGCGACACCGGGCAGCGGAGATACCGTGCAGTTCTCGGAGCGCGCCCAGGAAATCCGCAGGCTTCGGGATGCCATCGATACGAGTCCTGACCTTCGGCAGGAACTCGTCGAGCGGCTCCGCGGCGAGATCGCCAGCGGACAGTACCGGATCGACGGAACGAAGATCGCGGGCGGCATCCTCTCCGAAGAGTCGATGTAGCCAGCACCATGCCTTCCGCCGAACTCACGCTCTCGAAACCGGCTCGTGCCTTGATTGGGATCCTCCAGGCACAGGCCAAGGTCTTCGAGGAGCTGGCACAACTCGCCAGCGACCAGAAGATCGCCTTGGCCCGCATGGAGTCCGATCGCCTCGACGCGTTTACGGTCCGGGCGGAGACCCTCGAGACGCGCTTTCGTCTGCTCGAGGAGGAGCGTCAGCGCCTGGAGGCTGAGCCCGGGGAGGGTGGTTCTGCGGTCGAAGAAGCTCGCGCCACCGCGGGGGGCGCCCTGCGGGCGCTGCTCAGGGAAGGTGCTGTCGCGGGTACGGTGCTGACACGCCTCGCCGATACCGTTGCCGCCAGAAAGGCTGCCGTGGCCTCGCTCTTCGGCTCGACATACTTGGCGAACGGGCGTCAGGCCGGTTGGCGAATCCAGGGAAGCTCCCTGTCGGTAGAGGGCTGAGTTCATGACGGTATTCGACCACTTCGCGATCGCCTCGAGCGCCATGCGTGCCTTCAAGCTCGGGATGAACGTTGCGGGTTACAACGTTGCCAACTCGAACACGGTTGGTTTCTCTCGAAGGCGGGTGGACCTGAGTACCATGAGCGCTGTTGCCGTGCCCGGCGGCTGGTCGGGCATGGGTGTTGAAGTAAACTCCCTGACCCGCATCCGAGATCCCTTCCTCGACTTTGCGGTACGCCGTGAGGCGGGGCGCCTCGGCCAGGACGATGCCCGCGCGGACATCCTCTCCGCGCTCGAGCCCGCACTCGGTGAGGCGGAGAGCGCGGTCCTGCGCTCTTCGATCTCGGACTTCTTCGATTCGATTCAGAACCTGGTGATCGACCCTTCGGACATGGCAATCCGTGAAGACGTGGTTTCCCACGGTGAGCGCGTCGCGGCTTCGATACGTTCCCTTGACGGCCATCTCGTCGAGAGACGCAACCACGCCGATGCGAAGGCCGAAGAAGCGGTCGACCGGATAAACGAACTGGTCGAGGATCTCGCCCAGAACAACCTCGAAGTCACCGGCCTGGAGGCTGGCGGACAGGAAGCATCGGACCTCAGGGATCAGCGCGACCTCCTGCTCGACGAGTTGTCCAGCCTGATTCCGGTCAACATCGTCAACGCTGAGAACGGTCAGGTTCGCGTCTCGCTCGAGGAGGGTGGTCATACCCTCGTCGTGGGAACCTCCACCCAGAAACTCATCAAGGGGCAGGATTCCGAAGGTCTGATGCGAATCCAGGTCGAGCGCGCCGGCGGTCTCGCCGATATGACCGATTCCATTCGTTCCGGTCAGCTCGGCGGTTATCTCTCCGTGCGTGACGAGGATCTCGTCTCGTACCGCAGTGAGCTCGATCGCGTGGCCAGTGCCCTGATCACCGAGTTCAACGCGGTTCATAGCAGCGGGTTCGATCTCAACGGAGATCCCGGCCTGGCGTTCTTTGAGCCGGATCCCCCCGGTGCTCACGCGGCCAATGCAATTCGCGTCAACAGCCTGATTCGGGCTGATGGCAGCTTGATTGCGACCTCTTCGGTAGCTGGAGAGACGGGAAACAACGAGATTGTGCTGCAGCTCGGCGAGCTGCGCAGCGAAGCCATTGCCGCGCTGAACGGTCGTAGCTTCGCAGAATTCTCCGCCGACCTGATCGCTTCGGTCGGCCAGGATCTTGGTGCCGCCGAAGCCTCGCGGGACGCGAGTCTTGTCATCGTCGACTCTCTCGAGACCAAACGCCAGGGTGTGAAGGGCGTGAGCCTGGATGAGGAGGCGGCAGAACTTGCACGATGGCAACAGTCCTTCGCGGCCGCCGCGAAGTTCATGCAGGTCGTCAACCGCGTCACTGAAACGGCCTTCTCCATCTTTCCCTAACCTGGTAACGGGAGAATAGGCAGATCATGAGAGTCGCTGACGGACAGAATCAACTGGGCTTTCTGAGGAATCTCCAGCGGGTCAA
The DNA here is from genome assembly GCA_024763475.1 of Acidobacteriota bacterium. GTDB lineage: Bacteria > Acidobacteriota > Polarisedimenticolia > J045 > J045 > JANTFM01. The sequence continues at coordinate 9,920 of JANTFM010000088.1, forward strand.
GGTCGACATGAACGATGCCCTGGAGCGGATGTATACGGGCCGCAGGGTGCGCTTCGCGTCCGATGATCCGCACGCTGCGTCTGAGCTGATGCGCCTCGAGGAGGACATGCAGCGTCTCGGGTCCCAGTCTCGCGGCCTCTCTCAGGCACGTGCGTGGCTGGAGCTGGGCGAGCAGGCGATTGCGGAGACGGAAGACATCCTGATCGAGGCCAAGACCCTTGCGATCCAGGCATCTTCGGATACCACACAGACGACCACCTATGCGGCACTCGTCGAGACCGTTGCCGCCTTCAAGAGCCAATTGCGGGGCCTTGCGGGCTACCGCGTCTCGGGCAACTACATCTTCTCCGGCACGATGACCAACGTGCACCCCTATGATGCGGCGGGGACGTATCAGGGAAATAGCTCGCAGATCAAGATCCCACTGGATGAGGGAGAACTGACGCTGAACTTCACGGCGGACGATCTCTTCGGCGAGATCGGCAGCGGGGGGCCGATGGACATCATCGACCGCTTCGAGACGGCGCTCCGAGATGGCGATTCCGAGACCGTAAAGAGCATGGTTGGCGAATTGGATGCAGCGATTGGCGCGAACTCTACGAAGCTGGCGCGCATCGGTTCCCGGCGCGGCTTGCTGGAGGACTCCGACCTTCGCATTCAGGATCGCAGCGTTGAGATCGCGAGTCGTGCGGCGGACCTGGGTTCTGCGGACATGGCCAAGGCCATCTCCGATGTGCAGCGCCTGGACACCAACTACCAGGCGGCGCTCTCCGCAGGCGCGCGATTCTATGGCAACAACTTCTTCGACTACCTGGGCTAAGCACAAGAGATTCCGAAAGAGCGAGAGGGGAACGACTTGAGAGATGGATCAACGACATTGCTCGAGAGTGGCGCCAACGCCGCGGGAGAGAAGACGGGGGCGTCTGTCACCTTCCCCGAGTCTCTTCCCGGTCTGGATGGTGCCCAGCTCTGGGAGCTACTGGAACACGAGGCTGCCCGTCCCTTCCTGTGGATGCGGTCCGTCGACCGGCCGGGGCTGAATCTGTTGGTGATCGACCCACGTCTCGTGGCACCCAGCTACGATCCGGGGATCGGCAGTGCGGACCTGGAGCGGGTCGGCCTGAAGCCTGGTCGCAAGGCCGTGTTGCTCTCGGTGGTCACGCTCGAAGGCGATGCAGCGTTTGCCAACCTGCTCGCGCCGATCCTCATCAACCCCGAGGAACTCGTCGGGGCGCAGGTCATCCTCGACGACAAGGAGTGGCCAATTCGTCATCCGATCATGCCCGACCCGGTCGAGGTCGGCGGGACAGGGAGGTCCCCCAAATGCTCGTACTCAGCCGAAAGCCAGGACAATCACTCATCATCGGGGAGGAGGTCCGGGTGAAGATCGTGGAGGTGCGCGGGCAGCAGGTGAGGATTGGCATCGAAGCTCCAAGCCGGGTGTCCGTGGTGCGCGAGGAACTGCACCGCGCTGTCGCCGCCGCGAACCGGCAGTCCATTCGAGCCAAGGAGAACGTGGTCAGCGCCATCGCCTCCGCCCTTCGGAAGGACAAGGCTGAAGCACCACCGGTCGATGGTGCCGACACCGGGGAGGACCCGTCATGATCGATGATGTCGGGACAGCCGTGCTGCCTCCCATGCCGCGGGCAGCAGCCAAGGTCTTGAAGCTGCTCAACCGGCCGGATACCACCGCAGAGGATCTGCGCCTGATCATCGAGACGGACCCGAGCCTGACGACCTCGGTATTGCGCCTGGTCAACTCGGCCCTCTTCAACTTGCCGAAACAGATTTCGACTCTCTCCCACGCGATCATGCTGCTCGGCTTCCTGAGGCTGCGATCCCTGACCCTCGCCAGCGTCGTCGCCGGGTTGAAGGACCTCGTCCCCCCCCAAGTGGCCGAGAAACGGGATCTGATCTGGGAGCACTCGGTCAACACGGCCCTCGGAGCGCGTCACCTGGCGGAGCGGGCGGGACTCGCCTGGAGCGAGGAGGCGTTCGTCGCGGGGCTATTGCACGATGTGGGACGGCTGGTGCTGCTTGCGCAAAGACCTCAGGAATACGCGGCGTTCCTGGACGATTTCCCCGGCGGGATGCCCACCTCGATCGAGGAGCGGAAATCCCTGGGCGAGAGTCATGAGGATGTCGGCGGCGAGCTGTTGCGGCAATGGAACCTGGCGCCACAGCTCATCGCAACCGTCAGTTCACACCACGGGAGCCAAGTCTTCGAGGGAGAGCACGCGGCCCTGATCAGCGTCGTGGCACTTGCAGATCGCGTCGTGGATACGATTTGTGTCAACGAAGACCCGCTACCCGCAGCGGCCTTGCTCGAATTCGACGAAGAAACGCTCGAAGCCATCAGCGATGAGATTCGCCTGTCCGTCAAGAAAGAGCGCGGAGGTCTGATCGCGCTCTGAGGGTGACAAGCGCGGGAAGATCCTGGGAAAGTGAAGGGGCAGCCTCGCGGCTGCCCCTTCTTCCCCTGTTCCCGAGCTGTTACACGTCACTGAATGACGAATTCCACGAAGAGCACTTCCTTGACGGTGCCCGCGGGGAAAATCTGGTCGAACTCACGAACCATCTCGCGCCGGAGAGACTCCTTGCCGAGCGGGTTGTTGATATCCTGGAACCTCTTGGAAGAAAGCACGGACAGGGCCTTGTCCCGCAAGCGGGTCCGGAAGAGATCATCCGTCCGCACACGCTCGGTCAGGCTCTCATCGGATACGACGATCCTGAGGGTTGCCTTCATGAAGCGATCGCCCTTGGGATCGGCCAGGTTGCACACGAACGAATCCATGTTGACCAGGTAGGAAGCCTCCGAGGCGGGTGCGGCAGGGGCCTCTTGCTCCGCAGCCGCGGGTGGAGGCGCATCCTTGCCTCCCATCAACATGACGGCCG
>JANTFM010000089.1 GCA_024763475.1 Acidobacteriota bacterium
GGCGGCCGCGCTCGGCCTCGCCGCGTTGCTCAGCCTCCCCGGAGCAGATCTTGGTGTAGGTCCTGGAGCGGAGAGAAACCTGGTGCAGCAAGACTCCGGAACGGTGGGCCCTTCCTCGGGCCGCTACTACCAGGTCGTCACGAAAGTCGATTCTCCTACGGCGGAGATCATCGTGCTCGTACCAACGGAGGCCTCGGGTCCGACCGTGACTCTCATCGTGGATGAGGAGGTCGACCTGTGACCCGTCGCTGTTCCACCCTTTCTTTGCTCTCTGGCTCCGCGGTCCTGGTCGGGTCCCTTTGTCTGCTCGGGGTCCTGCTGGCATCCGCACCGCTTCTCGCACAACAAGGCATTCCGGAGGCCTGTGCCACGGCAGAGCTTCATACCCGCGTGGTTGAACTCCGATTCCGCCCCGTGCTCGACGGAGTGCTGCTCGTCGACCAGCTCCTTAGTCCCTGCGGTTCCTACAAGGTGCCTAAGTCGATGAACGTCATCATCGTGGAGGATGATGCGCCCCACCTCGAGCAGATCTCCGAGGCCGTCTCCTCCTGGGATCTGCCGCCTCAATCGGTCGAGGTGACCGTCAGCCTGATCGCCGCCTCACTCGATAGCTCCGGGGACGAGGATCCGCCGATTGCGGAGGAGACCCGGGAAGTCAGCCGCACGCTCTCGGAGGTGACTCGCTGGACGAGGTTCCGCCGCCTCGGGTCGGCGTCTGTTCGCGTGATGGAGGGTGGCGAGGCGGAAGTCGACGTCACCGAGCATTACAAGCTGATGTTGCGCGTCAGTGGTGTCGACGTGGAGCGCGGCTTCGTCAAAATCGAGCCCTTTGCCCTGCTGCGAAAGCCTTCGAAGGCCGAGGCGGCCTCAGGCATCGGTACTCCTGCGAAGATTCTTGGCGGTGAGTTGGACCTCGAAGAGGGCCGGCTGCATCTGGTCGGTACGCCGTCTCACAGCCGGCGGCGGGCGATCTACCTGGCGTTCACGGTGTGGCCGCTCGATATGAGCTCTCCAAGTCCGAAGCTGGAGGGGAACTAGATGCCTGAATACAGGTGCCGGCTGGCCACTGCGGATGGCGAGGTCATGTCCAAGGATTTCGTCGCGGCCGACGAGGAGACTCTTCGTGCCGAACTCGCCTCGCAGGACTACCTCGTCCTCAAGATCCAACATCAGTCTGCCGCGCTCGGTGCCTTGACGGATCTCTTCAGCCGCCGGGCCAAGCTATCGATGGCGGAGTTCATGCTCTTCAACCAGGAGTTCGCCGCGCTGCTAAAGGCCGGTCTGCCGATCATCGAGGCGTTGACGCTGCTGTTGGAGCGGCGGGAAAACCCCGCTCTGAGGGAGGCCCTTGAGGATGTGCGCGACCGCGTCAGGACCGGTGAGTCACTCGCCGAGGCCTTTGCCGCGCAGGCCTGCATTCCCCCGCTCTATTCGAGCAGCCTGGCCTCCGGTGAGCGTAGCGGCGAGATCGACACGGTGCTGAATCGCTACATCCATTACTCGCAGACGATCGCCGGTGTGAAGAGCAAGGTCGTCGCTGCGGTGACCTATCCGATCATCCTCGTGACCTTCTCGGTCGGGTTGATGATGCTCTTTCTGCTCTACGTCCTGCCGAAGTTTCAGAGTTTCTTCGACCAACTCGGATCGGAGATGCCCTTCGTCACGAGGGCCGTCGTCTTCGTTTCGGACTTCCTTCGAGGAAACTGGTTGGTGCTCATCGTGGGGATCTCGCTCGCGGTCTTCGCGATAAAGGTCTGGCAGCGGACGCCGAGCGGAAAGCGAACATTCGAGGCGCTGACCTACAAGATTCCCCTCGTGGGAGCCATTGCCCAACGCTTCGTCATGACGCGTTTCGCCAGGACGCTGGGGACCCTCGTCCAGGGTGGACTCCCACTGGTCGTTTGCCTGGAGATCGTGTCCCGTGCGGTTGAGACTCCGATCTACCGGGCTGCCGTCGAGCAGGTCGCAAGGAAGGTACGCGACGGCTCTGCGCTGTGGAGCACCCTTGATGAGACAGGGCTCTTCCCCGGAATGATGATCGAGATGGTCAAGGTCGGGGAGTCTTCCGGTGCCGTGGCAGAGATGCTCGACCACGTGGCCAACTTCACCGATGGTGAGATCGATCACAAGTTGCAGCGCCTCATTGCCATCGTCGAGCCCCTGATGCTCGTCTTCATGGCCGTTATCGTCGGGATCATGCTCCTCGCGATCTACTACCCGATGCTCGTTGCCTACTCGAATTCGGAGTTCTGATATGGAGAGCGCAAGATGACGGACACTCAGGGCATCGAATCCGGCCCGAGCCCGGACACGCTCAACGAGGAAGTCGAAGCCCGGTCGCGGGCGGAGAGGCTTGGCTTGGAGTACGTCAATCTCCAGGACCTCGAGATCGATCACGACCTTTTCGCCAACATCGCGGTGGAGCTGATGTTCCGCTACCACTTCGTCCCCTATCGCAAGCAGGGGGATCACCTCGTCGTGGTGGTTTCGGACCCGACCGACGTGCTGATGATCGACGAGCTGGAGTCGCTGCTCGGGATGCCGATCGACGTGATGGTTGGGGCCCGGCCTGCCATCCAGGAGATTCTCAAGCGCTCGGAGTCCTCTCAGCGTGTGCTCGACGAGGCGACCGAGGAGCTGAAGATCCAGGTTGTTCGTGAAGCGGAAGACGGCGAAGAAGTCCTCTCGATCGATCGCATCACCTCGGACCAGAGCCCCATCGTCAAGCTGGTTGATTCCACGATCTTCAACGCGCTGCAACGCCGCGCGTCCGACATTCACATCGAGACCCGCGAGCGTGAGGTCATCGTCAAGTACCGCATCGACGGCGTGCTCTACACGGCGATGGAGCCGATCGACAAGCGCTTCCATCAGTCGGTGATTTCCCGCATCAAGGTCATGTCCGAACTGGATATCTCTGAGAAGAGAACTCCCCAGGACGGGCGATTCAAACTGCGAATCAAGGACAAGACCATCGACTTCCGCGTGAGCATCATCCCCACGGTGCACGGGGAGGACTGCGTCATACGAATCCTCGACAAGGAGTCGGCCAGCGAGAAGTTCTCGACTCTCAGTCTCGAGGTTTGTGGCTTCGACGATGACGTCAAGAAGAAGGCCAGAAAGTTCATCAAGGAGCCTTACGGGATGTTCCTCGTCACGGGGCCAACAGGCTCCGGAAAGACGACGACGCTCTACGCCGCACTCTCCGAGATCATGAACACCGAGGACAAGATCATCACGATCGAAGACCCGGTGGAGTACCAGCTGCCCGGCATCACACAGATTCCGGTCAACGAGAAAAAGGGGCTGACCTTCGCCCGGGGCCTGCGCTCGATTCTCCGTCACGATCCCGACAAGATCATGGTCGGTGAGATTCGGGACGAGGAGACCGCGAACATCGCGATCCAGTCGGCCCTGACCGGCCATCTCGTGTTCACCACGGTGCACGCGAACAACGTGATCGATGTGCTCGGCCGCTTCCTCAACATGAACGTCGAGGCCTACAACTTTGTCTCGGCGCTCAACTGTATCCTGGCCCAGCGTCTCGTGCGGATGATCTGCCCCAACTGCAGGGAGCAGATGCAACCCTCTGATCAGCTCCTGGTGGACTCGGGGCTCGATCCGGCACAGTATCGGGACCGGCCTTGGTACGAGGGGCGTGGTTGCATCGAGTGTCATGGAACGGGCTATCGGGGTCGAGAGGCGATTTCGGAACTGCTCGATCTTTCGGATGAGATTCGCGAGATGATTCTCGCCCGGAAGCCCGCGCCGCAGATTCGACGCCAGGCGGAGGAGGAGGGAATGAAGGACCTGCGCTACTCCGCGCTGCTCAAGGCGCTGGCGGGAAAGACGACGCTTCACGAGATCAACAAAGTGACCTTCGTCGAATGACGGGGACAGGGGACCTGGAATGATACAACTGGGTGGGCTGGGCAAAGTGGAGCAACTGATGCCAGAGAGCATCAGGAGGTCCGTCTTGATGCGGCCCCGTTATCCGCTGGTTGGTGTTGAAGTGCGCGAGGACCTGATCGTCGTGACGCGCCTGGTCCATCGCAAAGGGGAGTATCACCTCGCGGGGCAAGGGCGCGTCGAGCTTCCGGAAGGCGTGTTCGGTGTCGCGCTGAAAGATCGTCAGATTGCTTCGCCGGACGCTCTGGCCAAGGCGATCCAGACCGCGATGAAACTGGCCGGTGCAGAAGGCGTGAGCCGCATCTCCCTGGCCGTCCCCGACACCCTTGCACGGGTCTTCCTGCTCGAGATGCAGGAGGTGCCGCGTTCTGCCGAGCAGGCCCGCGAGCTCATCAGCTGGCGGATCAAGAAGTCCGTGCCCTTCGATCTCGCCGACGCGCGAATCGCGTGGCAGAACCTGGGACAGGGTGAGCATGGACAGGCCCAGTTGCTGGTCACGGTGGTCCCCGGGACCGGGCTTGCCGAGATGGAGGACCTGTTGGACTCGATCGGAATCCGCGCGGGACTCGTGGAACTCGCCAGCCTGAGTGCGTTCAACGCGCTGCGCCTCGCGGGGCTGCTCGAAACGGAGACTTTGGGAGACATCGCTGTACTCTCGGCGACACGGGCGTATTTCAGCCTTATGATCTTGCGCGGCGGCCGGCTGATTTTCTTCCGAGCCAAGAACTACCATGTGCAGGGCGGATACCAGGGCGAGGAGAGCCTGCGCGTCGTGGGCCGAGAGCTGCGTTCCTCTCTCAGCTACTATGAGGAACACCTCTTGGGAGAGGGCATCGGGAAGCTCTACCTCCGCGTGGTCGGAATCGACCCCGCAGCGATCCTTGAGGTGGCCACGCAGGCAGGTTGCGATACGATCAGTGCGGTCAGTTCGGGCAAGCTGGTCGCGGAACTGCGGGACGACGGAGCCGGCGAGGTCGTTTCTGAACTGCTCCCGTCGATTGGTCTTGCCACGAGGAGAGAGTCGTGAAGCCGCTTGAAATCAATCTGGCTCGGCGGCCGTACCGCAACGACGTGCCGATCGGTATTGTCGTCTCCCTGCTCTTGATCGGCGCCCTGCTGTTCAGCGGGACCAATATCTACACCTGGCTCACGGCGGACGCCCGGCTTGCGACGCTCAAGCAGGAGATGGAGGACCACGAGTCGCGGATGCGGGCCATGGAGAAGGAGGCCGTGGCGCTTCGCGCTGAACTGGACGATATCGACCTCGAAGTGTTGGTGCCCCAGGCCGAGTTCGTAGGGTCTGTACTGCAACAACGAAACTTCTCCTGGACCCTGCTCTTCAACGCACTGGAAGAGGTCTTGCCCTGGAATGTTCGTCTCTCGGTAGTGCGCCCCCGTTTCCAGATGGGTTCGGTCTTGATCAACGTCTCCGGTATGGCGCGGGACTTCGATGGCTACCTCGATTTTCAGGAGAGCTTGCTGCAGTCGAAGTACTTCAGCGATGTCGTACCGGCTGGCTACGATCAGGGCCGCAATTCCGACAGCCGCCTCATCTTCTCGCTCGACGTACAGTATCTCGCCGCGGAGCATCGGGCGGATCAGCTGGACAAGGGTGAGGGTGTTCTCAAGGCCAACAATGAGGTCATCGTCGTTGATGGCGAGGATGGCGACGAGGCCGAGCCGAACACCGGCGAGACAGCCGCTGCGAGGCGCGACGCGCTGAGCGGTCCGGAGGGTGCGGGCGCCGGGGATGTCGAGCTGGCGGCACAGGACGAGAAGGAGACTCCTGCTGCCGGAGAGAATGCAAGGGGCCGCAGAGGACGCCGCGGCGCGGCGCGGCGCGACGCGAATTCCGCTGCGCGCTCGCACGATACGGAACGGAAGCGCCGCGGCCGGGCTGCTGCGGCGAAAGACTCTGCACCGGGGGCCGGTGGTCGCCGCGCCGGAAGCGCGGTGGGCGTGCCTGTCGCCGCTCCAGGGCTTGGAGCTCGACCGGGAGAATCTGGGGAGGGACTGCTCTCGCGCCCGACAGCCCGGCCCGGGGCCCGGAAGACCGGGAGCCCTGGCGCGGCTCCCCGCCCGGCCGCCGGCCCGGAGACCAAGAACGATGCGGGCAGGGCCCGGCCGGATGGCCAGCGACCCGGCGGGGAGGACGTGCCCCCCCCGGAGATGATCCAGGGCGCAGGTGGCCCCATGCTGGGCTCGCCGGTGAATCCGGACAAACCGCTTCCCTGGGATCCGACGAAGGGTGGCCCACCCGAACAGGGTCAGGAGAGTGGTGGCGCGGACGAGGGTTCTTCGGGGAGCGGCTCGGAAGGCGGCGGCTCCGAGGGGGGTAGCTCCGAGGGCGGCAGCTCGAACGGCGGGGGGACAGCGTCATGAGTGAAACTCAAGCAAAGACCCCGCCCTCGGAAGAATCCGCGCGGAAGGGCAAGCAGCGGCGGCCTTCCACCGAGTCCGCTTTCGATCTGCGACGCCACGGGCTCAAGTTCATTCTGGGGCTGGCCCTGCTGATCGCGCTCAATTTCGGCGCGTGGTGGTTTTTCGTCCGACCGCTTCAGCAGCGTATCGATGAGCGTGAGCAGGCGAAGCAGAGCGCGGAGCAGAGTGAGAGCACTTCGGTCCAGCGGCTCGAGGACATTCGCTCGGTCCATGCGCGGACGCTGAAGGTCAGGAAGGGCATCAATCTCTTCTTCGATGAGATGCTCTCGTTGCAGAAGTTGCGCATGGTACCGTTCATGGCCGCGATTTACGATGTCGGCCGTGAGTTCAAGGTCCGTCCGGAGCGAATGTCGGTCAACCGGGATCAGCTCGAGGCGGAGGGCATCGATGTCTTCTCGGTGACTTTTCCGCTGCACGGCGGCTACGAGAACCTGCGTCACGTCCTCGAACGCCTTGAGCATCTCGACCAGTTCCTCATCATCAGGGAGGTTGCGCTGCGTTCCGGTAAGGAGGGTGGTCGTGACCTGCAGCTGGATGTGGCGGTTGAGACCTACTTCAACGTGCCGGGGATGCGTGAGGAACTCGAGCGGCAGCGCTTGTGGAAGAAGAAAAACAAGAAGCGCACGACGCGCAGGCGGAGGAGCTAGGCGATGGCTGCCGAAGGCAAGAACCGCATGGGCCTCCTGGTGGTCCTGCTCGTCGCTCTCGTCGCGACCGTGGTGTACATGAACCTGGATCGCTTCATGCCGGAGGGACGCGATGATGCTGAGAATGCGGAAGGCGTCTCGTTGGGTGAGCGCTTGAACGCGATGCGTGCCTTGCCGGAGTTCGAACTGGATCGTCCCCTCGTCGGAGCAGACTACACGGGGTCGCGGAATCTCTTCTCCTATTCGCAGAGCCCTGCCGCCGCTCGCAAGGACGAAGAGCAGAAGCGCCGAAAGGAGCAGCAGGCGGCGAAGGCGCGAACGGCTCAGGAGCTGCGGCGGCAGCGAAACGCAAAGCTCCCGCCACCGAAGCCGCAGAAGCCGCGTGACCCGCCGCCGCCGGATTTCCGCTACGGCTACATCGGCTACTTCAGCGTTCTCACGCAGCCAGTGAGCTACATGGCGGTCCTGACCAAGAGCGGCCAGGGCGGGAAGGGCGCAGAGGCCAAGAAGGACAACATGAGGGTTGTTACCGTTGGCGATATCGTGGATGACGCCTTCGTGGTCAAGAAGATCGACATGGATGTGCTCGTCGTCGGGTATACCAATCCGAAGTTCCGCGAGAAAACCAAGACCGTGAAGCTGAAACTGGCAGCGGCCAATTCTTCGAAGCAGCGAGGTGCCGGCAAGGGCGGGAAGCGCCGTCGGGGCTCATGAACATCGCAACGCAGTCCATAGTGAGGGGTGGAGACGCCGTGACCAAGATTCACGTGATGAGTAAGCGACCAATGAGACGGGTGTGGTACCTGGTGGCGGCCCTGCTGCTGGCAACCTTCCTGCTGACGACGGCCTGCGCCACGAGCGGTGCGCGCAGCCTCTACGCCAAGGCGGAGAAGGACTCCCGGCGCGAGCTGTGGGACCACGCCGTGCTCGGCTACGCGAAAGCCCTCTCGATGGATCCGGGCAACTCGCGCTACAGGGTCGCCCTGGCCCGCGCCAAGCTCCGCGCTGCCGCGGCGCATTTTGACCGCGGCAAGGACTATCTCAAGAGCGGGCAGCTCGAACTGGCCATCGCGGAACTGGAGGAGACCGTCTCGCTGGATCACTCCAACCAGTACGCGCTCAACGAACTCGAGAAGGCGCTTGCAGAGCAGGAGCGGCGGACCCGAGGGCCAAGCCGCATGGAATCCGCCCGGAAGGAGGCAGCGCGTCACGCGAACGAGCTCGGCCCGCCGAAGCTTGATCCGACGGCGAATGTGCCGATTGCACTGAACTTCCCGGACTCCACGGTCGAGGATGTCTACACCGCGCTCTCCAAGCCGTCAGGGATCAACTTCCTCTACGACGAGAAGTTGGACCTCAAGAAGAAGACTTCCGTCGAGTTGTCCAACGTCACCTTCGAGAAGGCGATGGACATCTTGATGTTGATGCACAAGCACTTCTACAAGGTCATCGACGAGCATACGATCCTGATCGCCGAGGACAGCCGGCAAAAGCAGGCCGAGTATGCGGACCAGGTCATTCGCACCTTCTATCTCTCGAATGCGGAAACCAAGCAGGTGCAGACCCTCCTGCGGGCGCTGCTCGAGACGCGGAGGATTCACGAGAACCCGGACCTCAACGCGATCACGATTAAGGATAAGCCGGAGACGATCAAGATCGCCGAGCGCATCATCCACGCCAACGACAAGGCGAAGGGCGAGGTCGTCGTTGATCTTGAGTTGCTCGAGATCAACCGCACCCACACCCAGAACCTGGGAATGGACCTGACCTCAAAGAGCCTCTCGCTGGTCTTTGGCGATGGTGCCCAGACCCTGCCGCTGAATGCGCTGGATGTGCTCAAGTCCAAGGGCGCGTGGTCTGTGGGGCCGGTACCCGGTGTCGTCATCAGGTTTCTCAAGTCGGATTCCGACACGAAGTCGATCGCCAAGCCGCAGATCCGCATCCTCGAGGGTGAGGATGGCAAGATCACAATCGGTGATCGCGTCCCGATTCCGGCCACGACCTTCAATTCAAGCAACACCATCGGCGGCAGTGTGGTGCCGATCACCTCCTTCACCTATCAGAACGTCGGCATCATCATCGACGTGAAACCTCGCGTGCATCACAACAAGGAAGTCACCCTCGAACTCAAACTGGAGATTTCTTCGCTGGCCGGTTCGGTCGAGGGCTCTGGCGGCGTGTCCCAGCCGATCATCGGGACACGAACGATCGAGACGACGCTGCGCCTCAAGGATGGCGAGACGAACCTGATCGCGGGGTTGATCAAGGAGGACGAGCGCAGCTCGCTCAGTGGTATTCCCGGGATCTCGGACATTCCCTTCCTCAGGCGGATTTTCGGCATGAGCAATAGCGATCGGCAGGTGACGGACATCGTGATGTCGGTCACACCGCATATCATCCGCGTGCCGAACATCGAACCGATCGACCTGGTGCCGCTGTGGGTCGGAACGGAGGAGCATATCCAGCTGCGCGGTGTCGCGCGGAACGCCCTGGGCGAGAGCCCCTTCTCGGGCGCCAGCCCGTGGGAGGAGATCGACAATCAGCTCTATGGCGACGAGTCCCCGGGGGGCGGTGAACGCACGAAGCCCGCGCAGGTGAAGGTCGATGTGGAGCACAAGCCCGGCCTGGCCGAGAGTGATGCGACGCCAGGAGAGGGCTTGAAGAGTGACGAGGGGTCTTCGCGCCGCCGGCGCCGCCCGCGCCCCGCGCCGGAGGAGGGTCTTCCGGAGGAGGGTGCTTTCGGTGACGGTGCCGAGCCTAGCGATCTCAGCAAGAAGGCCGAAGAACCTCGCCGCCGAAGCGTCGCGCAGATCCGTCTCTCGACGGCCAGCACCCGCGTCGCGCCCGGTGAGACTCTAGGAGTCGAACTCCTCATTTCCGGGGCCGAGGACGTCGGCACGGTCAACTTCCAGCTCCGCTATGATCCGAAGGTGCTGCAATTCGTGCCTCCGGCAAAGCTCGGTTCCTTCCTCCAGCAGGGCGGTGTGCCCGTGGACCTGCAGGCGGTCGAGGCGGGCGACGGATTGGTGGTCGTCTCCGCGGCCCGGGCCGGTGAGACGGGTGCCGACGGTAGCGGTGGCCTCGTGCAACTGAGCTTCGTGGCACTCGCCGAGGGACCGGCCGGCTTCGCGTTCTCGGCCGCGCAGGTGCGGGCGCCGGATGCGACGGCGTTGCCTGCGTCGTTCCGTGTCGCGAACGTCGAGGTTGCCCCGTGACCCTCGGGGTCCATCGCCGCGCCGGAACAGGCTCGAAGCAGGGGTTCACCCTGATCGAGCTGCTCTGCTGTGTGTTCCTCATCAGCCTGATGGCGGGGGTGGCCCTGCCGGTCGCCCACGTCATGGACCGTCGCGCCCGAGAACTCGAGCTGAGAAAGGAGCTCCGTGTCATGCGCCGCGCGATCGATGCCTACCACTTCGCCGTGGCCCAGTTGCCCGGGGCTGATGTGAACGCAACCGCGGAGGGCTGGCCCGAGGAGCTGGAGGACCTGGTGGAAGGATTCGATCCGGGAGGCGCCAAGCCGATCACCGTGAAGTTTCTGCGGCGGATTCCGGTGGATCCGCTCACGGGAGAACAAGAGTGGGGATTCCGCTCGCATAAGCAGGAGTCGGACGATGATTCCTGGGACGGAGTCAACGTGTTTGATGTGTATTCCCTTGCGGAAGGGAAAGCACTTGATGGGACGGAGTACAAGGACTGGTAAACCAACGCGCGGCTCGAAGGGCCGCGTTCGGAAGAGGGGTGCCTGATGCGCAAGGAAAAAGGATTCACACTGATCGAGTTGATGTTCGTGATCGCGATCATCGCACTTCTCGTATCGGTTGCGATCCCACGCTACCAGTACGCCCAACGTAAGGCGCGGGAGGCGGTGCTCAAGGAAAACCTCTTCATCATGCGCCAGACGATCGATCAGTATTTTTCCGACAAAGGGTACTACCCTGGCGGAATCGATGTTCTGGTTGAAGAGAACTACCTGAGGCGCTATCCGCTGGACCCGATCACGAACTCCCAGGAATGGGAGGAGATTCCCGCCGACTCGGAGGCCAGCCTCGATTCGACACAGCCGGCCGGGATATGGGATGTGAAGACCTATGCCTCCGGGGAGACCATAGAAGGCATTGCCTACTCGGATCTCTGACGCTCTGGGGTGCTGGAGCAGACGATGTTGAAATGCAGCGAAGAAACACATGGCAGCGAAAGGGAAAGATCATGAACAAGAAATACTTCCTGGCGATACTCGGCACGGGGTTGGCAGCCTTCGCCCTGCTGATGACGGGTTGCGAGGATTCCGAGCCGACCGCCAAGAACACCTGGGTCCTCGAGGTGACCGCGGATCCTGCGACCGTCGTCGCAGCGGCCGACCAAACCGGCGAGGCTACGGTCACGGCTGTCCTCTTCGATGAGAACGGGCAGTTGAAGCCCGGAATCGGTCTTCGCTTCTCGACCAACGCAGGCTCGATGGCGAGTGCTGGCCAAGTTGTTCAGACCGATATCCGCGGAGAGGCCCGAGACATCCTGAGCCTGCGAGGCAACGCGGGCAGCGCCGAGGTCAAGGTCAAGAGTGGGGCGGTGGAAGGCAAAGTCACCGTCACCACCGGCGAGTTGCTCGCTCCGACGGCGTCGATTCGCATCACCCCCGGCGGGGGTGCACGGATCGGTGAGGGCGTACTCCTCTCGGGGTCTTCCAGTGAAGACCTTGATGGAGAGATCGTGCGCTACGTCTGGTCGCTCCTTTCGAGCAATCCGGATTCGGGCAAGGACAACCCGGAGATCATCGATACGACGAACCAGGCGATTAACCGGACCTTCGTCAATCCGCAGCACCTGGACGTTAGCCTCGTCGTCTACGACAACGATGGCCTGACGGACTCGACCTCTTCCGACTACGACATCTTCGCCAATAAGCCGCCGATCGCGGAGGCTGGCCCTGCTCTCGAGGGAACGGCGGACGCGAGTGGCCGCTGCACCGTGCGCCTGAACGGTTGCGGCTCACGGGACCAGGACCCGGGTGGCCGCATCGTCGCCTACGTCTGGACCTTCCAGACCGTGAACCGGACGGATTTCTCGGACTGCCAGTTCGACTGGCCCTTCGATGTCAACGAGAATGGCACGCTGGTCACGCTGACGGTTCATGACAATGGCGATGGGTCCACCAACGAGTGCAACAACCCGAACTTGGCGACCCTTGACGACTGCCCCACGAAGAAGACGGACCAGGACACGACCACCGTCATCTGCCACCCGCGGCCGTAGCTCAGCGATGTCTCTCGCTCAACAGATCCGTGCCCGCCTCTCGCGCCTCCTCGCGAGGGATGGCGAGCGCGGTTTCCTGTTGCTCGGGATTGTGACGGTCGCGGCGATCGGCGGGATCCTCTCGGGGGTTGCGGTGCAGGAGTTCTCAGTCATCACGCAGCGCTCCCGGGAGGCGGATCTGCTCTTCTACCAGGAGCAGTACGCGGCGGCGATCATGCGCTACCAGGAAGCCAACGGACATCTGCCAACCAAGCTCGAGGATCTCGACGAAGTCAGCGCCACGGCGGGGCAGTTCCTGCGCCATCCCTACACGGATCCCCTCTTTCCCGGATCCACGCTGGACGACTGGTGCCTGATCAAGCTCTCCGCCGCAGGGCGCGTTGTCTCGAGCTGTGCTTCGGGAGGCGATCCGAGCACCCTTGGCCTCGGGTCCTCGTTTCAGTTGGGTCAGCAGTCTTCGGCGCCGACCGGCCGACAGAGGAACACCGGAGGCGTGCCTGCCGGGCAGGGCATTGTGGGTGTGCATTCG
>JANTFM010000090.1 GCA_024763475.1 Acidobacteriota bacterium
CGACTCAAAGCACAGACCGATGCTTTCGCTCAGCCGGCCTGCCGCGGCGAGACTCGACCGGGAAGACTCGCCGATCTTGGGCGCCCCGACTCGTCCCGCACCGAAGCGCAAGGAGCCGGCCATGCGCCCTGGAGCGAAAAATGTTGCACGCCACTACTGGCGACAAAATCGTTCCGCAAAATACCGTATTTGTTCGCTACATGACGCGCGGACGCACCATTCTACCGAATTGGCGAGGTGTAACATTCTTCGCTCCACGATGCAAGCCTTGCGCCCTGGAGCGAAGACTGTTGCACGCCACTATTGGCGACAATATCGTTCCGCCAAATACCGTACTTGTTCGCTACATGACGCGCAGACGCACGATTCTACCGAATTGGCGAGGTGCAACATTCTTCGCTCCACGATGCAAGCCTCGAGCGAAGAAGCTCTGCTACACGGGGGCCGCGACGTTGCGGAACGCCAGTTCTCCGTCCTCGCCCAGGCTCACGTCGATCTCGCCACGCCCCACGAGATCGCCCTGGATGACCTGTTCCGAGATGGCGTCCTCGAACGAGCGCTGGATCGCTCGACGCAGGGGACGAGCGCCATAGGCCCGGTCTTTGCAACCGATTTCCACGAGCCAGGCGTAGACCTCCTCCGTGGGCGAGAGCTTGATGCCCTTGTCCGCGAGGGTGCGATTCAGCTCTCCGACCATCAGCCTGACGATCTCGGCCAGTTCCTCATCGCTCAGCGAATCGAAGACCACGATCTCATCGATGCGGTTGATGAACTCCGGGGGCAGCGTGCGGCGCAGGGTCGCAAAAACCATGTCCTGACGGCCCTTGCGCTCACCCTCCTGCTCGCCCGAACCGAAGCCCAGCCGCCCCTTGTTGGCGAGATCGGTCGAACCGAGGTTGGAGGTCATGATGATGATCGTGTTCTTGAAGTCGACCATGTCTCCGTAGGAGTCAGTAACCTGACCGTCATCGAGAATCTGCAGCAAGAGATTGAGGATGTCGGGATGCGCCTTCTCGATCTCGTCCAGCAACAGTACGGAATAGGGCTGGCGCTTGATCCGCTCGGTCAGTTGGCCACCCTCCTCGTGACCGACATAACCCGGAGGCGAACCGATCATTTTGGCGACGGAGTGCTTCTCCATGTACTCGGACATGTCGAAACGCACCATGGAGCGCTCGTTGTCGAAGAGGAACTCGGCGAGGCTCTTCGCCAACTCCGTCTTACCAACTCCGGTGGGACCGAGGAAGATGAAAGAGCCGACGGGGCGATTCGGGCTCTTGATCCCCGCCCGGGAACGCCTGATCGCTCGCGAGAGCGCACTGATCGCCTCGTGCTGACCGATGACCCGCTCATGCAGGTGATCCTCCATCTTGAGCAAGCGCTCCACTTCCTTCTCGGCGACCCGGGTGATCGGAACCCCGGTCCACTTGGCGATCACCTCCTCGACGTCGGTGCGTGTCACATCGATGATCGTCTTGGCCTCCTCGTCCGCCTGGCGGCGAAGGTCATCCGCGCTCTCGCGCAGGGAGACTTCCTTGTCGTGCCAGGTCACGGCCTCGTCAAAGTTCTTGGCTGCCAGGCAGCTTTTCATGCCCTCGACCGCTTTGTGAATCTCTTTCTCCACCTCACGCAGGGCGCGATAGGAGGTTCGCTTGCGCAACTTGACCCAGGCACCCGCCTCGTCGATGACGTCGATCGCCTTGTCGGGCAGGAAACGATCCGTGATATATCGGTTCGACTGGAAGACTGCCGAACGAATCGATTCCTCGGTATAGGACACGCCGTGGAAGTGCTCATAGCGCTCCTTGATGCCCTCGAGAACCGCGATCGTCTCGGACTCACTCGGTGGGTGGATCTTGATCGGCTGGAACCTGCGCACCAGGGCGCGATCCCGTTCAATGTGCTTGTGGTAGTCCCGCGGCGTCGTCGATCCGATGCACTGGACTTCTCCACGGGACAGGGCGGGCTTGAGGATATTGGCCGCATCGAGCGAGCCTTCCGCGGAACCGGCACCGATCAGCGAGTGAATCTCGTCGATGAAGAGGATGACCTCCTTGGCTCCCGCCAGTTCCTGGATGATCCCCTTGAGCCGCTCCTCGAACTGGCCCCGGTACTTGGTCCCCGCCACGACCAGCGAGAGATCGAGGGCGAGGATACGCCGTCCCGTCAGCGTGGGAGGCACGCTGCCTTCCGCGATGCGGCCGGCGAGGCCCTCCACGATCGCGGTCTTGCCCACCCCGGGCTCGCCCAGGAGGACCGGGTTGTTCTTGCGGCGCCGGGACAGGACCTGGACCACGCGCTCGAGTTCTACCTCCCGGCCGATCAGCGGGTCGAATCCGCCCTCACCCGCGATCTTCGTCATGTCACGACTGAACTCGTCCAGGAAGGGGGTTTCCTTCTTCTTCTCGTCAACGCCCTTCTCGGTGCTCGTGTTGGACCGGCGCTTGGCGAGATTGATGATGTCTTCACGCACCGTGTACAAGCGCATCCCACGCTCGGCCAAGATGCGCCCCGCAGGCGAGTCGTCCACGCGGATCAACCCGAGGAGCAGATGCTCGACATCCACCGTGGGAGACATGATTCCACGGGCCTCCTCCTGCGCACATTCGAGAACACGCTTCGCCTCTTCGCTGAAGGGAATGTCGACGCCGCGAGACCCCTGGAGCAGGGCACCCTGCCGATTCTCCATCTCACTGCGCAGAAGATCCACCGAGATATTGCTCCGGTGGAAGAGTTCCCGAGACAGCGCGTCGTCCTCCCGGAGCAATCCGATGAGGACATGCTCGGTACCGATCACGGGCGCACCGCGCTGGGTCGCTTCATAGCGTGCCAGGAAGAGGACTCGCTTCGCCTTTTCAGTGAACTGTTCGATCATGGCCTGGTATCCCTCGCTGTTTGAACTCGCCTGCCGATCTCATCTCCAACGCATCGAAGCTCCTCCCCTGCGCGACCCGTGGTGCAGCCTGCCCACAGCACTCGTGCTCGACGGAAAGAGGAGTCCGACCGTTCAAACATAGGGCCTTGGCAGCGACGATCACAAGCCCTCCCGGCTGGGTTTCAAGACCCCACCGACCAAACGGAGGATCCGATGGCAACGAGCGGCAAGCTTGCTGGAATGAGTCGCCACGATGAGTGCGAACCCCGTTTCCTCCTGCTGACGCATCAGAAGATCGAAGACCTGTGCCCCCGTTTCGGGATCAAGATTGCCGGTGGGCTCATCCGCCAGTACGAGTGAGGGCCCGTGCAATAAAGCCCTCGCGGTGGCAACTCGCTGCTGTTCCCCGCCGGACAGCTCCTCCGGATAGTGTGCAATCCGGCCCATAAGTCCCAATTTTCCCAGTAGTTGTTCAGAACGCCCAAACGCATCCCGGCGCGACCATCCCGAGATCAGCCCCGCCAGAGCAACGTTCTCAAGGGCCGTGAGGTCGCTGAGCAGGCCGTGAAACTGGAAGATGAAACCCACGGACTTCCGTCGCCAGCGAGCCCGGGCGGCTTGGCCCTGCGGCACGGGCGAACCCCGATGCAGGAGCGTGCCGTGATCCGGCCGATCCAGGCCCCCGAGAATATTAAGGAGGGTCGTCTTTCCCACCCCCGACTCCCCTTGGATCGCAACTCTCTCGCCGGGGCGCACATCCAGAACAGCCCCTCCAAGGATCGGGATCATCCCGCCGGAAGAGCCGTGGCTCTCAAAGGCCTTTACAAGCCCGGAGGCCTCGATAATCGAAGACTCACTCACCGCGCAGAGCCTCCACCGGGTCCATGCGCGAGGCCTTCCAGGCGGGATAGAGCGTCGCGACCAGCGAGACGAAACACGCGCTCAAGATGACGGCAACCAAGCTCGTATTCCTCAGGAGAAAGGGCACATAGTCGAGAAAGTAGACCGATCCATCCAGCTTGATCAAATGATAGTGGTCCAGGACATGAGCAAGACCGAAGCCGATGATACCGCCCGCAAGAGTTCCCAGGACACCCATCGCGGCCCCCTGGATCACGAAGATCCGCATGATCCCCGAGGGACTCGCCCCCATCGCGACCAGCACCCCGATATCCCGGACCTTCTGGGTCACGGCGAGGACCAGGTTGCTCACCACCCCCAGGGCGGCAACGATCACGATCAAGCCCACGGCGAAGAGCATCAGGAGCTTCTCGATGCGCAGCGCAGAAAAGAGGGCTTGATTCGAACGCATGATGTCGTCGATCCGGAACGACTCCCCCAGCTGCGCCCGCGCCTCGTCCTCAACTTCGTTCAGGCGAGTGAGGTCCTCAACACGTGCCGCAATCCAATGCGCTCCCCGCACGCCGAAACGCTTTTGTGCCTCGGCCAAAGCGATGAAGGCCCAGCTCGCGTCGTACTCCGTGTAGTCGGTACGAAAGACACCCGCGACCTCGAAGACGAAGGAAGAGAAGGTCGGCCCCCAGGGAGCGAGGCGCGCCCGGGGTACGATCAGCCGGAGTTCGTCACCTTCGATGACCGCAAGATCCATGGCCAGTTGCTCACCAAGGATGATCGCCGGCCGCAGGGACTCGGTCTCCCGCGAAAGGTCCCTCAGCGAGGCACCATCGAGCATCCCCTGCTCCATGTCTGTGACCTTCAGGGCCCGCTCCGGGTCTATCCCGTTGATCGTGGCGTAGGCCTTGAGACCCGCACCCGAGATCAGCATGGCATGTCCATTCACTGCGGGCGCAACAGCAACGACACCCGGAACCTTCTCAACCTCGGCCATCACGGCGTCGGGATCCTCGAATGACGAAGAACCCGCCGGAAACACGATCATGTGGGCATTCGCTCCGAGAATCTTCTCGATCATCAGGTTCTGAAACCCGGTCATCATCGCGAGCGCAAGAATCAGCGACGCCGTTCCCACGAGGAAGCCGAGCGCCGTAAGCAGCGAAATGAGTGAAAGAAACCCCTGCCTCCGGGCCCGGATGAAACGCCGGGCGACGAACCAGGTGTAATTCGCTCGCGACGAGGCAGGACCCGGCGCTGAATCACTCGACACGACGAGCAACCCACTGGCCGTGGGGCAGCCCGCCCTGGACCAGCTCGAAGGCTTGCCAGGTGCCGCGGATGCGGGCCCCATCCGGATCGAGATAGCCCTCGAGTTCCGCATCGCGGCCCCGCTCGGCGTCGACACGTTCGAGATAGAGCTTGCTGCCGACGAAGGTCCCTCGCAGAGAACCGCTGCCCACCGAGCCCAGGCGATACTGCCCTGTCACGAGGGTGCCGGACTGGTCAAGGTAGAAGGTCCCGCTGATACCCGCCGGATACCAACTCACTTCCCAGACCCCGGAGAGCATCTCTTCTTCCCGCGGCAGGTTCGAGCGGAGATCAGCGATACGGCGCGTAAGAACATCACGCTCTCGCAGAAGAAAGCGCAGGGACTCGAGCAGGCGATTGGATTCGGAGTCGAGAGCCACGTAGCGCTGGCCGATCTTCTTGTTCTGCGCACGCACGACCTCCAAGCGCTCGAGGGTCAGGTCGCGCACCCGGATGGCTTCTCGATCGAGCTCGGCTTGGACGTCTTGCATCTCCTGCAGAACCGCAGCTTTTTCCACCGCGACGCGGCGATACTCCCGGGAGGTGTCAAGCATCAGCAGGCCGACGACGCGAGCCCGCTCTTCGAGAGTTCCGAGAATGATCTCCGTCTTCCGGCTCTCCAGCGGGTTGGCGGCTGCAGCGGATGGGGGCGAGCCCGCCCCCTCCTGCGCCAGTCCGGGCGGCGTCAGGATGATCACGAGGAAGAGCAGGAGCACGCCGACAAGAGACAGTCTGCGAACGCAGGCGAGAAAATCAGCAATCCTGTTCATTGGTGAGAGCATTGAGGACTCCGCGATCCACTGCATCCTACCTTCAGCCCGGCACCCCGGGCAAACCAGCCCGGTCATCGCTCCACCGGGCCACCACACTGCTCCCACCGCGCACCTTCGTGCCGATCCGAACGAGAGGCTCCGCGCCCGGCGGCACGATGAGATCGGTGCGCGACCCGAAACGAATCATCCCGAAACGCTCTCCCGAACCCAGGGTATCCCCAGGCTGGACGCGGCAAATAATGCGGCGAGCGATGACGCCCGCGATCTGCACGACACGAATCTCCCCCCGCTCGGTATCCAGGATCAGGGTGTTGCGCTCGTTCTCCGTGGAGGACTTGTCAAAGTTCGCCGCGATGAATCGTCCTGGATGGTACTTCACGCGCTGAACCCGTCCCGCAACGGGAGAGCGATTGACATGAACGTCGAAGATGCTCAGAAAAATCGAAATGCGAAGACCCGAAGGGCTTTCCTCTACCGCGGTAACGGTCCCATCCGCCGGCGAGACCAGCAGAGCGGAATCGTCCGGGATGACGCGATCGGGGTCCCGGAAGAACGCGAGACAAAACAGGCCGATCGCGAGCAGCACCGCCCCCAGCACGACCCAAGACAAGGCGAGAGCCATGGCCCCGAGCACCAGGGGCGCGAGAATGAACGGAAGTCCCTCGCGGGCGATGCCAAGTCCGCGGAAACGCTGTTCGCTTTCGCTCAAGATCCTACCTCCGGAACGAGGCTAACAGAGCGCTCTCGGGAAGGGCAAATGAAAAGCGGCTCTCGACTCTCAGCTCCGCAGAGTCACGATCGCCGCAGCATCAGGCTCATCAGGATCGCGTCACTCCCGTCCGGGTAGTAGTTCCGGCGCCTGCCCACAGGAACGAAGCCCTCGGAGGCATAGAGCCCGATCGCAGCGGGGTTGATCGTCGAAACTTCCAGATCGACACGGACGAGTTGCTCCCCGCGTGCGCGGGCCACCATCTCCCTCACGAGGGCGCGGGCCAAACCGCCTCCGCGGCAAGGCGGGATCACGGCGACCGAGATGATTTCGAGCACCTCGTCGTCCCAGCGAGCAAGCGCGCAGGCGTCCAGCGCTCTCTTCCCGGCCGCCCGGATTCCCAACGCGCTCTTTCGCGGTCCCGGGGTCAACTCTCCCTCGATCGTCGAACGAGACCAAGGGGAATCGAAGCTGGCCTTCTCGACGACGAGGATCTGCTCGAGGTCGGCGGCTCCGAGTTCCTCGATGCGTCTCCCAGCCGGAGCGCTCGCAGCCCGCTGGGGAAGAATGGCGTCCGGCGCCACGAGGTAGACGGGATCGGCCGCGCTCCCCGCTCGTTGTCCCGCCTGGATCTCCGCCGCGACACGAGCCAGACCTGCCACCGGACTCATCCTCGTCTCAATCAGCTGCACCCCGCCTGGCCAAGGCAGGTCCCGAGCCTCGGGAGGGATGACAACCCGCTCTCCCTGGAGATCCAGCCGGTCTCCCAGCTGCGTCAGCGGGAAGAGGTCGGCCGGCTGAGCCAGGGGACCCGCCGCCGTCGCCCGCGCGACAAGGATCCGGAGACGCCCCCAGGGCACGGCGACCCGAACCGGAAGATCCTGCGCGGCGGCCGCCGCAAGAACTGCAGGGCTGTCGACCCCCACCAGTGGCAGAGCGGTCTCGCCGAACGCGAAGCGCAGCCCCTGAGCCGCGCCGAGCGCAACGCGCAACCCGGTAAAGCTCCCGGGACCCGTCCCCACCACGACCCCACCGAGTTCCGCGACGGCAATCCCGGCCTGTCGAAGGACTCGCCTCGCCGCATCGAACAGGTCGCCGCCGGCGCCCCTGCGCTGGGGAAGCGTCTCCACCGCCAGGAGTTCCCCGCAGGCGACCACCCCTGCCCCCGGCGGGAACAACGCGCCCTCGAGTACGAGCAGCGGCCCTCCCTCCGCGAGTCGTCCCCGAGAGGGAGCGTTCCTCAAGGCACGCCGATTGGCATCCGAATCCATTTGCATTGCCCCGTTTTCTCCCGAACACTACCTTAGGAAATGACACAGTGGGTGTTCCGCCCGCGTGCGGAGGGTTTCTATCATGTCAGCGAACCCCGGCCAGGACATACTCTCGATCCTCACGACGGCACAGAACCGTGAACAGTTCCTCGAGCAGCATTGGCGCGGGAGCCTGGAGGAATATCTCTCGATTGTTCGCAACAATCCAGAGGTCACGCGATCCGCCCATGAACGTCTGTACGACATGATCATGTCCTACGGAAGCAGTGAGTATGTCGATAACAAGAAGGACGTCACTCACTATCGCTTCTTCGATGATCCCGAGGGGGACGGACGGGATGCGATCTACGGACTCGATATCCAGCTGATGAAGCTGGTGAATATTTTCAAGTCCGCAGCGAAGCGCTACGGGACAGAGAAGCGCGTCGTTCTCCTGCACGGGCCGGTAGGCTCCGCCAAGAGCACAATTGTCCGACTGCTCAAGAAGGGCCTCGAAACCTACTCCACGAAGGCGGAAGGTGCGATCTACACCTTCGGCTGGGAGATCGGCGAGGGAGATGCCGCGAAGATCGAGTGGTGCCCGATGCACGAGGAACCCCTGCACCTCGTTCCCGAACGTCTGCGGGAAGACGTGCTCGCCAAGCTCAACGCGGATCGGGGTAACGACCAGGCCCAGGTGCGAATCGAGGGTGATCTCTGCCCCTTCTGCCGCCAGCAATTCAGCGAACTGCTCGAACAGAACGAGGGCGACCTCCGCCAAGTCTTCGCGCGGGTGCGGGTGAAACGTCTCACGCTGTCCGAGAAGGACCGGATCGGCATCGGCACCTTCCAGCCGAAGGACGAGAAAAACCAGGACTCGACGGAACTGACGGGCGACATCAACTACCGCAAGATCGCGGAGTACGGTTCCGACTCGGATCCTCGGGCCTTCAACTTCGATGGTGAGTTCAACGTCGCGAATCGTGGCCTGATCGAGTTCATCGAGGTCCTCAAGCTCGATGTCGCATTCCTCTACGACCTGCTCGGCGCCTCTCAGGAACACAAGATCAAGCCGAAGAAGTTCCCACAGACCGATATTGACGAGGTCATCATCGGCCATACCAACGAACCGGAGTACCGCAAGCTTCAGAACAACGAGTACATGGAAGCGTTGCGTGATCGTACCGTCAAGGTGGATGTGCCCTATATCACCAAGCTCCGCGAAGAGATCAAGATCTACGTCAAGGACTTCAGCAGCCATCGCATCCAGGTGCATATCGCCCCGCACACCATCGAAATGGCAGCCATGTGGGCCGTGCTGACCCGCCTTGAGGAGCCCAAGAAGCACAACCTCACCCTGATGCAGAAACTCAAGCTCTACAACGGCAAGACCCTGCCCGGCTACACAGAAGACAACGTGAAGGAACTCCGCAAGAGTTCGAACCGGGAAGGCCTCGACGGCATCTCCCCCCGCTACATCCAGGACAAGATCTCCAATGCGCTCGTCGATGAGAGTGCATCTCACATCAATCCCTTCATGGTTCTCAAGGAACTGGAATCGGGGCTCAAGCATCACTCACTGATCAGTAGCGACGAGGTGCGGACGCGGTACAAGGAACTCCTCGCTGAGGTCCGCAAAGAGTACGAAGACGTGGTCAAAAACGAGGTACAGCGCGCCATCGTCGCCGATGAAGACGCCATCTCACGCCTCTGCGCCAACTATCTTGACAACGTCAAGGCCTACACGCAGAGAGAGAAGGTCCGCAATCCCTTCACCGGTCAGGACGAAGCTCCCGACGAGCGCCTGATGCGCGCCATCGAGGAGAAGATCGACATTCCGGAGAACCGCAAGGAAGACTTCCGGCGCGAAATTATGAATTACATCGGCGCTTTGGCCGTCGATCACAAAGTCTTCGACTACCGCTCCAACGAGCGCCTGCACAAGGCCCTCGAACTGAAGCTCTTCGAAGACCAGAAGGACACGATCAAGCTGACCTCGCTGGTCACCTCCGTCGTCGACAAGGAGACCCAGGAAAAGATCGACATCGTCAAGGCACGCCTGATCAACAACTTCGGCTACAACGATGAGAGTGCGACCGACGTCCTGCACTTCGTCGCCAGCATCTTTGCCCGCGGGGACTCCAAGGAAGGTTGATTGCAAGATCCATGAAGATCGATTCCGATGTAGGGCGCTTTCGCCAGATCGTCCGGGGCAAGGTCCGGGACGAACTCAAGAGATTCATGTCTCGGGGCGAGATGCTCGCGCGCAAGGGGAAGAAAACCGTATCGATCCCCCTGCCCCGGATCGAAACCCCTCACTTCGTGCATTCGCCCGGCGGCCAGGAACGTCCAGGCCAGGGCGAAGGCGAAGTCGGCGACACCCTGGGCCGTGCGGGTGAACCCGGAGATGGCTCTGGCAAAGCGGGCAACGCACCGGGTCAACACGTCCTCGAGGTCGAGATGACCCTCGAGGAACTCGCCGAACTGCTGGGGGAGGAGTTCGGCCTACCGAGAATCGAAGCGCGGGGAAAAAAGAGCATCAGCTCTTCCCATGCGCGTTACACGGGCATCGCCAGGTCCGGGCCGGAATCGCTCCGGCACTTCAAGAGGACCTTTCGCCAGGCCCTGAAGCGCCAGATCGCGACGGGTACTTACAATCCCGATCGCCCCTTCATCATTCCGGTCCGCGAGGACCGCAGGTATCGCAGCTTCCAGCAGGTTCCAGAACCCCACGCGAACGCCGTGATCTTCTACATCATGGATGTCTCGGGCTCGATGGGCGACGAACAGAAGGAGATCGTGCGTGTGGCCTCTTTCTGGATCGACACCTGGCTCTCGAGCCAGTATCGCGGCCTCGAGACCGTGTACATCATCCATGATGCCGAGGCGCGCGAAGTCGACCGCGACACCTTTTTTCGCACCCGCGAGAGCGGAGGCACGGTCATCTCCAGTGCCTACAATTCCTGCCTGAAGATCATGGAAGAACGTTTCCCCTCGACGGATTGGAATCTCTACCTCTTCCAGTTCTCCGATGGGGACAACTGGTCCCAGGGTGACACCGACAAGTGCGTGGCGCTGCTCAAGGATCGGCTCCTGCCGGAGCTGAACCTCTTCGCCTACGGACAGGTGGAGAGCCCCTACGGTTCCGGCCAGTTCCTGCACGATATCGAAGGACCCTTCGGCGACGATGAGCGGGTGGTGCTCTCGGTCATCGAGGGCAAGGCGGGCATCCCGGACGCGATCCGCGAATTCCTTTCGACGGGGAGATAGCGTATGCCGCTGCCCAGGGAACTCGCGAAACTGCAGATGGAGGTCGAGGCGGTCGCCACAACCTACGGACTGGACACCTTCCCGGTACTCTTCGAGATGGTGGACTACGCGCAGATGAACCAACTCGCGGCCTACACGGGTTTTCCCGTGCGCTATCCCCATTGGCGCTGGGGAATGGAGTTCGATCAACTCAGCAAGTCGTACACCTACGGACTGCATAAGATCTACGAGATGGTCATCAACACGAATCCGACCTACGCCTATCTCCTCGAGGGCAACGCGTTCCTGGACCACAAGCTGGTCATGGCGCATGTCTACGGGCACGCGGATTTCTTCAAGCACAACACCTACTTCTCGCACACCAACCGGAAAATGCTGGACGTGATGGCCAATCACTCGACCCGTGTGCGGCGATACAACGACCGTCTGGGCCGGGACACGGTCGAAACCTTCTTCGACGCCTGCCTTGCGATCGAAGACCTGATCGATCCCCAAGCTGCGTTTCGCGATCACTACGGCCTCGACGAAGGCGAGCTACGCCCTCAGGCTCCGCAACAGGTCCAGCGCCTGAAAGCCAAGGGCTACATGGAGACCTTCATCAACCCTCCGGAGTACCTTGAACAGCAGCGCAGGAAGATCGAGGAGGCCCGTGCCCAGAAGCGCCGATTCCCCCCCAGCCCGGTCAGGGACATCCTCGGTTTTCTCCTGACCCACGCACCCCTGGATTCCTGGGAGATGGATGTCCTGGCCATCGTCCGCAAGGAGTCCTACTACTTCCTGCCCCAGCGGCAGACGAAGATCATGAACGAGGGATGGGCCAGTTACTGGCATACCACAATGATGACGCATGACCTGATGGACGACTCGGAGATCATTGACTTCGCGGACCACCACTCCGGCACGACGGCCGTCCAGCCCGGCCGCCTCAATCCCTACAAGCTCGGACTGGAACTGATTCGCGACATCGAGTGGCGCTGGAACACGGGCCGATTCGGCCGCGACTGGGTGGAATGCGACTCCATGGCAACCCGCGCGGCCTGGGGTCACGAGACGGGCCTCGGCCGGGAGAAGATTTTCGAAGTTCGCCGCGTCCACTCGGACCTGACCTTTATCGATGAGTTCCTCACCGCCGATTTCTGTGCCCGGCAGAAGATGTTCACCTTCGCGCTGGGGCCGAAGAAGGACGAGTACCAGATCGCCTCTCGCCAGTTCGAGAAGATCAAGCAGTCGTTGCTCTTTCAACTGACGAATGCGGGCTCGCCTCGCATCGAGGTTGTCGACGCAAACTACCGCAACCGGGCGGAACTCCTGCTCGCTCACCGCCACGACGGAGTCGAACTCCGCCTGGACTGGGCGAAGGAGACACTCGCTGCCCTGGCGAGTATCTGGCGCCGCCCCGTCTTCCTGGAGACGATCGTCAACCAGAAGGCCCGCCGCATCGGCTTCGATGGCTCGAAGTACAGCGAGCAGGACCTCGAGGCGATCGCCGAGGAATCTTCAGACGAGAACTCCTAAGCCTGGAGTTTCGCGAAATTCAGGCCAGAGCGCCGCGCCTCTTCGCTTCAGGCTCCGCGTCACATCCCGTAGTGGCCCCAGGGGCCGTCGCCATCCGGGCCAACACCCTGAATGATCCAGTAGAGCAGGCTTCCGCTACTCGAGTCCCGGAACTGCGTATCGCTGGGATCAGGATCTTCAGCGCTGACATCCGCGAAGGAAGACTGGCTCGAGGCGTCC
>JANTFM010000091.1 GCA_024763475.1 Acidobacteriota bacterium
GGGCAGCGCGCGGTTGCTAACGACGGACGGGCGAGCGAATAGGCGGCCTCTTCGGCCGAAGAGAGCCTGGTGGCGGTTGCGCCCAGGCTCCCAAGATCCATCCAATCAGGATCACATCGACATCATCGGGTCGCAGAGTGACGCTTTCCAACGGGGGCATGAGGGAGCGCAACGTCCAGCGCTCACACGGTGGTTTCGAACGACTCGCCTGCGCCGATTACGCTGACCGTCGCGATGCAGATACCAGTCGACGTCCCCAGAGTACCTGACGATTCCGCGGCTCAGTTGTCCTTCGCTGCCGATGGGCTCGGCTTGAGAAGTGACATAGAGAGGCGTTGAGTGCTGAACGATAAGTCTGTGGAAGCCGACCAGCAGCACTTCGACCGAGCGTATGAGGCGCGAGAGCAAAGACGTGCGCGACTCGCTCAGCCGGAAGCTGCGGCGCAGGCCGCAGACTCGAAGTCCAGCCACGACTTGCGTATTGCGTATCGCGAGGCTCTCGCCCGCATGCGCGGCCCTGAAGAGGCCGTAGCGTTCGGGAGAACCGACGGTGAAGACGGTGAGACCTACTACATCGGATACGGGCTCATCACCGACGACCACCATGATCCTCTGGTCATCTCATGGCAGTCAAGAGTCGGGTCGCGGTTCTATCAGGCATCGCAAACGGATCCAATGGGGTTGACCCTGAAGCGCGTGTTCGAGACATCCGTCAACACCATCATTGATCATCATGACGAGACCTTCGGGGGCCCGGACGAAGCTCCCGTCGCGGACGGGTACCAAGAGATGCTTCTGCACGAACTCGCTGGTCATCGTTCCGGCCGCATGCGCGATGTGGTCAAGACGCTTCAAGCTCATCAAGACCGGGTGATGCGTATGCCGGCCGATCAGGTGCTGATCATTGATGGTGGCCCGGGAACGGGCAAGACGATCGTCGGGCTTCAGCGTGTGTCCATCCTGTTGTACCGCGGCGATGTGGCGGTCGATGATGTCGCGTTCGTAGGGCCGACGGAGGGCTATCTCCGTTATGTGAGCAATGTGCTGCCGTCTTTGGGATCCGAAGGCGTCAGCCATCTGAGTCTTGTGTCTTTGGCGCCCGGGGCGCCTCCCATTCGTGGAGAAGACGAAGCTCTCGCTAGACGAGTCAAGGGTGACGGTCGGATGCGCGAACTTGTGGAGAGAGCCGTGGCCGATAGGCGTCGCGTTCCCGAGGAGAGCATCGAACTCGCGTTGGGACGTCACAGAATCGAGCTCGATAGTGATCGCTTGTGGGAAGTGATGCGCGGCGTCGAGGAGTCGGGTGTTCCGCACAACGTTGGGCGGCGTGCGCTCATCGACCGGCTCGGACGACTGGTCGCCGAGCGCACGACCGGGTCGGTTGCGCGTATGCCGATGTCTGCTGAAGATGTCGTGGCGGCACAGCCATTCATGAATCTGGTCAACCGTTTGTGGCCCCGTCTAACGCCCCAAGAGGGATTGCGTGACTTGCTTTCGAGCCGTCGCCGCTTGAGTGATCTGAGTTGGAGTCTCTTTGACGACGACGAAATCGAGTCGTTGTTCCGTCCCGCTCAGCAGCGTCTGTCAGACGAACGGTGGACCCGTGCGGATATCGGTGTATTGGACGCGTTCGCCGAGGAGCTGTCGGGATCTCCCCAGAGAAGGTTCCGTCACATCATCGTTGACGAAGTGCAGGACTTGTCTCCGATGCAGCTCGCGAGTTTGAGACGAAGGTCGGTCACCGGAGTCTTCACGCTGCTGGGTGATCTCGGCCAGGGATTCGGCCCATTCGCACGATCCAATTGGAGTTCCTTGCTCGACGACCTCGGCGTGGCAGACGGACATGAGAGTGTGTCACTCGATGAGAGCTACCGGATACCGGCGTCGATGATGGAACTGGCTGCTCTGATTGCGGAAGAAGCATCGATCCCGACGCGGGTGCCGACCACGGTCAGGGATACGGGTGTCCCGCCGACTGCGACGCGTGTTTCGGAGAACGACGTACTCCGCACAACCGTGGCAAGAGTCCGTGAGTGTCTGACCGATGGATTGTCGGTGGGGGTAATTGCGGCCGCTGAAGACATTGAACGCATCTCTGGCGCTTTCGAGTACGAAGGTGTGGCGTACGTCGACGGTCGTGAGGACCTGAGCGGGGGAGTGACGATCGTGCCCGCACTGGAGTCCAGGGGGTTCGAGTTCGATGCGTGCGTCGTCGTCGAACCCGCACGGATCGTTGATGAGGCTCCGTTTGGGTTGAACCTCCTGTACGTAGTCGTGTCGCGGGCAACTCGCCGCCTTGCGATTGTGCACGCCGACGAGCTTCCGGGGCCGATGAGCCGGTTCTTTGGGGAAGTTGAGGGAGAAGACGAGGATCAACCGCACGGTACGTCTGACGAGGACGTGCAATTGGAGCCGGTGCCGACACCGGCCGAAGGGGCTGGTGTCGAGGCGCTATCGGATGCTGCGCTCGTACCTCCGGATCGCGTCGAATCCAAAATCGATCGGGCGATCTCGATCCTTCGGATGGTCGCAGAAGGACACACGTACGAACAGGTTCTTGCAGCGGTCGAAGATGCAACTTATGTCGAGATCTTCAACGCAGCCGGCCTGGGTAGCGAGGCTCTCGCCTCGCGAAGGGATCGCGGTGGCCCGCCTCGTGCCGGCTTGCCATGGGACGAAGACGAGGATCGGCGGCTGATAGAGAGTGTGAGAATGGGGGTCGCTCCCGGCGTGATTGCCGACGAACACGAGCGCACTCAAGGGGCCATCAGGTCCCGGATAACCAGACTCGTGGCCGAGGGGAGGCTCGAAGCGAAGTACCTGCCTGGCTAGCTCGCTGTGGGAATCTGGGGAAACAGGGATTGGGAAACGTTCCGCACAGGGAAGCTACACCTTGACGTGGGCCGACGATATAGGGGGGATCGTACGTGCCGAGGGATTCCCCCAACAGCGATCAGCGAGAGCGATGTTCCTGGTCGATGCTGAATGGTTGACCACGGCAACCCGGCACATGCGGATGTATGCGAAGATCATGGTCCGCTCCGCAAAGTTTGTTGATCCAAGAGGTCGGGGGTTCTGTGGCATTGATGTACCCCGGTAGCCCACCGCAGGGCATACCGGACTCCGAGCTTCGAGTGTGGAAAGCGCTGAGCGAACTCGATGATGCCTGGACTGCGTTCCACGGCGTGTCGTGGATTGGCGAACGGAACGGAAAGATCGGTGAGGGTGAGGGTGACTTCGTCTTGGTTCACCCCGAGTACGGCCTTCTTTTCCTGGAAGTCAAGGGTGGACGTGCCTTCGAACTTAATGACGGGCGATGGTTTCGTTTGGAGGGCTCGAGATCCACTCCGATCGCGAACCCATTCGAGCAGGCCAGATCGACAGAACACGAGATCACACGACGCGTGCGAGCTCTAGGGATCCAGGGATTCCGGTTTGGCCATGCGGTGGTCTTTCCGCATCTCACACATGTCGACGGCCTCGGAATCGATGCTCCGAGGTCAATCACGATCGCGCGTACTCAACTTGCGGCCTTCGACCTTGCAATTGATGAGCTAGTTGAGTATTGGGACCTGTCGCGTGGATTCACCAGCAACGACATCAAGGACCTCAAGAACCTGTTCGCCCCGACCGTCAGGCTGATGCCCACGCTCAACGACGAGTTGGTACTCGTCAGGCAGAAAATCGAGGCATGGACTCGCGAGCAGATGTTCGTGCTCGACGCCCTGAGTCGGAACCATAGGGTTCTCGTACGCGGCGGTGCGGGCACTGGGAAGTCCCTCCTCGCAATGGAGAAAGCCCGGCGTTTGGCTGCGGAGGGTGAGGACGTGTTGCTCGTGTGCCACAACGCACCATTGGCTGGTTGGATGGCATCAGAACTGCGAGACACCCATCGGGTCCGGGTGAGCCACTTCGCGGGTCTCGTGCGAGACCTCGCCGGTGAAGCGCTGCTGACTGATCCCGGTGGGGACAGTGAGGAGAGATACGCCTTCCCTGAAGATCCGCCTGGCGAATGGTACGACGGAGAAGCGGCCGATCTTCTGGTGAGCGCCGCAAGTGTCGTCGGCTATCGCGTGGACTCGGTCATCGTCGATGAGGCACAGGACTTCTCGCCATCGCATTGGGTCGCGCTGGAACTTCTGCTGAGGGATTCAGCCAAAGGCAACATCGACGTCTTCATGGATCGCCACCAGGCTCTGTACAGAGACGACTGGGAATCCCCATTCGATGGTCTCAGCTACGATCTCCTCAAGAATTGTCGCAATACGCAACCCATCGCTGAAGCCGTGGCCCGGGTGATGGACGAGGCCGGCGAACCCTCCGGCGTGCATGGCCCCGAGCCAACCTTCATTTCCGCTGTCAACATAGAAGGCGCCAGGAAGAAGCTCAAGCGGTTGCTCGACGAAGTCATCAACAAGGGCAAGGTACCGGCCCGCGACGTGGTGATACTTTCGACAGATCTCGACAACGTGACCGCTCTGGCGGGTACTTCCATCGCTGGCCTGAATCTCAGTCGAGCAAGATCTGCAGACGGTGTGAGAGTCGATACCGTTCATCGATACAAGGGGCTTGAGGCCGAGGTCGTAATTCTGCTGTTCCTTCAGGAACCGCAGACGATGCCGCGACGCCCTGCCTTCCTGTCCAGGTATCAGCAGATGCTGGCATATGTCGGCATGAGTCGAGCCCGATCACGGTTGTTCGTTGTCGCGCCGCAGAACATGGCGGACGCTCTCCGGATCGAAGGCAGCGTCTGAGATGATCCGAGCGGATAGCTTCGTGGCGATCGATCTCGAGGCAGTGGCTCGAACGCCGGTCGAGGACTCAGTGCTCGTCGAAGTCGGCGCCGTCCGCTTCATTGACGGTGAGGTTGTAGAGACCCACCAGTCATTTGTAGATGCAGGAGCAAACCTTCCCAGTTCGTTCACGATCTTTACGGGGATCGAAGAGGCTCACCTATTGGGGGCGCCGACCGTCTTGGAGGCATATGAAGCCTTGGCGGAATTTGTCGGGGATGACGTGATCGTTGCTCACAACGGGACGGGTTTCGACTTTCCGATCCTCGACCGGCTCGCGCAGGAACTCGATCGATCGTCTTTGCCCGCCAACCGTGTCGATACGTTGTTGCTAGCGCATCTCGTGTATCCGCGAGTGGGCTCCCCCTTGCCGGGAAGATCATCGGAGCCCCGACCCTCGGCGCGATCGCTCAATGTCCTCGGGGACCACCTCCAGCTGTCGGTCGATGGCGACGCTCACCGTGCCGGCCGGGACGCGACGCTCTGCGGACTGATCTATCTCGAGATGTTGTCGGCCCTGAATGCCGGCACGAGCGTTAGTTCTTTGCAGCGGTGGCTGTTGGCCCAAGCAGGACCGTTGTGGCCCCAACTCCTTGCCATACCCGACGATCCGCCGAGGCTAGTGGAGGTGATTCCTCCCCAACCCGTGATTCCACCAACGCCCACGACCGGGAGGTTCGACCCGGACGCCGCAGTGAAGCCTCTCCAGCCGGGCGGTGAGCTAATCACGGCTTCACGCGAATACAGGCCCGACCAGGAGAAAATGGCCCGGCAGATTGTTGACGCATTCGTGTCTAACGGCAGGGCCATCATTGATGCCCCGACCGGTATCGGGAAGACATTCGCATATCTCGTTCCAGCCCGAGCCTGGGCTCAGGCGAGCGGTGAGTGTGTCATGGTGGCACCCAACACGAAGGTGCTCCAGTCACAGGTTGCAGCAGCGTTGGTCGAGCTCGGAGATGTCACTTGGACGGTGCTCAAGGGGCTGAACAACTACGTGGACCTCGAGGCGCTGCAGGATCTCCTGGATGAAAGCGAGAAGTTGCCCGATGTAGCAACAGCCCTCGCCGTTGTCGTCGGCTGGCTGTCCGATACTCCGGTGGGGGACTGGGAGGATCTCGAGACGCTTGCTCTGAGAACCTACCGGGATGCCTTCGATGAGATCGTCGCGAGATGCTCGCTTGACTCGGACCCGGGTCCTCCGGAGTCAGAGCTCGACCTGAGATGCTTCTACCGCCATGCTTCCGCCGCCCTCGAGTTCGTTGATGTGGCCGTGGTCAATCACGCCGTGCTCACGACACGAACCGATCTAGGTGAGAGGACCACAAGAGTCATTGTCGACGAAGCGCATGAACTCGAAGACGCGGCGACGTCTGCGTACTCCGAAGAAGTGGCACAACGGCGCTTCTCCATGCTCAGGCGCATGGTGTGGAACCCTCCTACACGCTCGGGCGTTGTGCCGAGGCTTGTCCGTGCTACCCACCTGACCTTCAACGAGAAAGCCATCGAAATGGTGCGGGCGGCTATGGATGCGGTCGACCGTACTAGCTCGGGATTCGGTCCAGTGGTTCGCGAGTTCGCCGAGGCTGTGAGCGGGGTCGACCGCTCAACCCTCGAGCAGTATGGAGTGCAGGTTCGGACAAATCAGGGAGCACACCTTGAGCGTCACTCCAGGCAAACGGTTCGGGACGCTGGCAAAGAGCTCCAGCTGGCCCTGCTCCGGGTGGCGGATGCCCTGGATGCCATAACTGTTCCGGCAGACGTCCGTCGACCATTCAGCCGAAAACGGTTGGAGATGGATATTGCGAGAGCCGGTCGAACATGTCGCGAGTGGGCCACGACGATCGATGACGTGGTCTGGAGTGCCGAGCCTGATCATTGGATCGCGATCGTCGGGGTCGCCTCATTGGCTGATGGCGGGGGATGGGTTCTTCGTCGTGTTCCCCTTTCAGTGGCAGAAGAACTGGCTCACCTCTGGAATGCGTTTGACTCTGTGATCGCAACCTCGGCAACAATGATCGTTGGCGGTAAGTTCGACTACTTCCTGCGGCGTTTGGGCATCGGTACCGCAACTCCGCTGCGACTCTCCTCGCCATTCTCAGACCATCGGCACCAGCACTTGATGGTCCTGACTGATCACCTGCCCGCTCCGAGGCAAGATCGAATACGAGAATTCATAGCCGCCGAGCGGGGGGAAATTGCGAAGTTCGTGGCTGCCGCCAACGGTCGGACACTTGCCCTGTTTACAGCTAGGTCTCGAATGGTCGAGACTCATGACGCAGCCCAACCCATTCTCGAGGAGCTTGGCTACTCGGTCGCAATCCAGGGATCGGCACCGGCCTCGACTCTACTCGAAGACATGCGAACCAACCGATTCTCGAGCCTGTTTGCCCTGAAGTCTTTTTGGCAGGGTGTAGACATTCCGGGTGAGGCGTTGAGCCAGCTCATCATTGAGAAGGTGCCGTTCGAATCCCCGGCCGACCCAGTCGTGGCGGCGAGGAGTGAGCTGATTGAGCTGTCGGGTGAAGACTCCTTCATTGACTACATCGTTCCGCGGGCCGCAGTGTCCTTCGCTCAAGGGGTCGGCCGTTTGATCCGGTCGGTGGATGATCGGGGTGTCACGGTCGTGCTCGACAGCCGACTGAGAAGACCTGTCTCGTATCGAGAAACGATTCTGGGCCGTTTGCCGGAGACGGCAGTCATCACTCGTCCGAGCGAAGCCTCGGAGGCATACGAGTGTGTGGCAGAGCACCTAGGTGTTTCGCTCGACGACAGCGTCCTCGACTTGATCGAGAGGAGGACGGCACCAGCGATCTGGGCTGAGTTGCGCGAACTGGAACTCACCGAAGAACAGGTCTCTGATGAGGGCATGATCATCCAGCATCTCGAGAGAGTGCGGTCGTTACTCGGATTCGAGGCTTGGACTTCCGAGCAGCTGAGGATCATGGTTGACTTCATTCAGAACCGCGATGTATTTGCTGTTCTTCCTACCGGCGCTGGCAAGTCAATCACGTTCCAGGTGCCAGCCCTGCTTCTGCCGGGGATTACGGTCGTCGTATCGCCCCTCGTTGCTCTGATCCGGGATCAGGTTCGACAGCTCGGTGACGCGGGACTACAGATGGTCGGGGCCTTGTATTCAGGGCAGTCGTCGGTTGAGCGAGCTGACATCTTGCGCGGTGCCCAATCAGGCCGGTATCGGCTCATCTATGTGAGTCCCGAACGGCTCTGGTCGCCTGAGTTCAGAGCAGCTCTAGCCAGCGTGGGGGTACGCCGACTCGTTGTGGACGAAGCTCATTGCATCTCTCAGTGGGGCCAGTCGTTTCGTACCGAGTATTCGTCGATCCCGAAAGCGATCGAAGCGGTCGCGGGCGCCCGAAGACCCGCAATTCTCGCGGCTACCGCTACGGCCAGCCCGAGGGTCGCAGCGGAAATACGGGAGTCTCTCAACCTGGAGCTCGTTGACGGTCCGATCGTTGGAAACCCGGATCGTCCCGAGATCCACTACCACGTGCATCAATCCAAGGACGGTGTTAGCCGGGACATCGACGTTCTCCGCATGATCGAGGCATTCGCAAGAAAGGCTGCGATCGTGTATGTCCCAAAGCGGGCTGTAGCGACACGCTTGGCAAACATGCTGCGTTTGGCCGGCCACAACGTGGCCTCATATCACGGTGGACTTCCCCAGGAGAGGCGCAAGTCGGTGGAAGAGAGGTTTCTGTATGGCGACCTCGATGTGGTGGTCGGAACCAAAGCGTTTGGCCTCGGCGTCAACAAAGACGATATCGCGCTCATTGTGCACTACGAGATGCCGGCAAGCATCGAAGAGTTCATCCAGGAGACGGGGCGCCTTGCCCGCGGTGCAATATGGGGCCAAGAACCGTCAGTAGGAACGTCCATTCTGATCACGACACCCAAGGACTGTTCCATACACAAGTACTTCATCCGGAACGGTACGCCGGACGTGGACCTGGTGGAAGCTATTCCGAGTTCGCTTGTTGACGGTCCGAATTTCGTGCCCTTGCGAGAGTTGGCGAAGACCCATGACAAGGACGAGTTGCAGGTGGAATTGGCTCTCTACTACCTGTTCCGAGCGGGGGTCGTGGATTTGGGTCCTGATCGTGCCTGGCGGGCCCGTGTTGTCGTGCCTCCCGATGCTGATGAGGTGCTCGGATCTGCGTCGATGGGTGACGAGAAGCTATCGAAGCGAGTGCTGAGGTTTGCCAAGCAGCGACAGGAATATGCCGCAAACGAATGGTCTGAGGCGCTCAAGATCTCCATCGACCAGTTGGAAGACACGATCCTCGAGCTCCAGCGCAGCGATGTGCTCGGGTTCTACCCGTGGGCCTTCGCGAAGACCATCATCAAGAATCCCGGCTCTCTGCCGAACAGAAGACACATAGAGAAGCTTGTCAACGAACGTAGGGAACTGATGACCGACCTGAGCGTGAGAGCGCGGGCATACGCACATTCCTACCGAGGTTGTAGACGTCGCCCACTCCTGGAGTACTTGGGGGTCGATGCCCCGGAAACGTGCACCGGGTGTGACCACTGCGTTCCTCTTGACAAGCCATGGGACTCGATCGGGATCACTGTCAACTCTTTGCTGGAATCGATGCCATCTCAAAGGGTGGTGCAACAGCTGGTCCGCGACGCCGGCATCTACGGATACTCGGAGGCGAAATACATCAACTGCCTTGTTGGTGAGGCAGGGTATGGGGGACGGTCGCTTCCTGAAGTACTGGCGAACGCCCCAGCATTTGGCGTATTCAAACTGTTCGGACGGGAAGCAGCGAAGACAGCGATCCAGGACGCGGTCGACAACGGGTTGATTGAAAGAGAAGAGCGCGCGTACAACGGTCACGCGTACGTGTCACTGCGCACACCGATCGGGGAAAGATAATGGCATTCCTCATTCCCGAGAACCTCGCCTCGCGAAGCGATCTCCCTCGATCCTTGCAGGTTGTTGCCCGGTCCTTCAGGGACGGCCTACAGGATTC
The DNA here is from genome assembly GCA_024763475.1 of Acidobacteriota bacterium. GTDB lineage: Bacteria > Acidobacteriota > Polarisedimenticolia > J045 > J045 > JANTFM01. The sequence goes on from JANTFM010000091.1 coordinate 9,791, forward strand.
CGTAACGGTCTGGCTGGATGAAGATGACTATGGGCATCTTCTCGTTGTGTTCGACCCTGATCACGGAATCGCGGCCATAGATGTCAAAGCTGGACGGGGTGGCCGGAAAGCGAGACTCCGGCGATCGGGCGGAGATGGGGCGAATCCCAATCTGTCCCAGCGTGTCAAGGCACTGGAAGAAGGCCTGGCTCAGAGACCGGACACCTCAGGGACACCAGTGGTTGGCCTTCTTGCGTATCCATCCGATTCGCCCCTAGCGGCATCGCGGGCAGCAAACGGTCAGCCGCACCTCAACCGGGACGATCTTGCCGTCGAGTCGATTGCCGCCGCATTGTTGGGGTTCTTCGACGGACAGTCGATGCCTGCAAGAAACATTCCCGCAGTTCGCGCAGTGATTAAGCCGGACATCGTCATATCTGAACTGGCAGCATCCGATTCGGGGCAACTCACATTCCGTGAGCCTGCGATGGATCCTGCCGAGGTCGTCCGTGTTCTTGACCGACAGCAGGAGAGAGTCGCTCGGGACCTTGGTTCTGGGTACCGAGTCATCCGGGGCGTTGCCGGAAGTGGGAAGACTCTTGTCCTGACGTTCAGGGCGCGGTTCATTGCCGAGAACTTCCCGAACATGCGAGTTCTGCTTGCCTGCTACAACGTTGTCCTCTCGGAAGCCCTCAAGGCTGCCACCTCTGATCTCCCCAACGTCGACGTGAGCACAGTTGACAAGCTTGTGGTGAAATTGGCTGGCCGTCCGAGTAATCCGAAGTCCGACGTCGAGTGGGACAAGAAACGATCCGAAGCCCGACGGATCCAAGAGGAGAGGAAGCGACTCGGATACGACGCTGTGTTGGTGGATGAGGGCCAAGACCTCAACGATGATCAGCTAGGACTGCTCTATTCGGCGCTGAAAGAGGGTCGAGATTCGTTTGTGATCGCTCTCGACGGCGCGCAGAGCATCTACCGCCGTGGTACTCGGTGGAATCCACCCGGCATGACAGCTAGAGGTCGCACGAGGTTCTTGCGGGTCAACTATCGCAACACTCGCGAGATCCTGGAGTTTGCCTACGCCTTCCTTACGGACGGGGAAGCCGACACCTGGGATCCGGGCAAGGACGACGATCCTGACATGATCATTCCGCCAGAAGCAACGAGCAGGGAGGGTTCGTGGCCCTCGGTGATGGCTTCTTCTGACGCCAGGACCGAGATAAGCGCAGTCACGAATCGCATCGAATCGCTGCTCAAGTCAGGGACGATACCTGGAGACATCGCAGTTATCTACGCGAACGTCCGTGAATTCCGAAAGCCCCTCTATGCCGCAATGAGAAGCCGCGGGATTCCCTATTTCGATATTGCTCTTAATTCCACGAACAAGCAAGCAGCCATGATGCACCCAGACGAGGTACGAAGCTCGACGATCCACAGCATCAAAGGGCTCGAGTTCAGCCGTGTCTTCGTTCTCGGAGCCAACCACATCCCGAGAGTCATCGTTGAATCGGGCGAGTGGAAGAGGCTCCTGTATGTTGCTATGACCCGGGCGATGGACGAGCTGTATGTGTCGGTCTCAGGTAGCGGCCTTGCCGGAGATCGATTGATCAGCCTGAGTGTCCATCCAATTCACAATCTCGAGGTTCGACGTCCCGGGGTCGAACAGAGTGCCGATCCCCATGCGTCCGGCGATGAGGTGAATGTTGGAAATGGCGACCAGCCCGAGCCCGACGAGCTCGCCCCGATTGTCGTCAGCAAGCTACCTGAAGAGGTTGAAGAATTCGCTCCGGAAGCGAAAGCGGAGATAGTCGAAGAGCCTTCGGTTGAAGTGGAGTCGGAGAGTCCGGACGCGGAGGATCCAGAGCTGTCGACGCCTCCCGCCGACGAGCTGCTGTGCTGGAGATGCGACAACGCGAACCAGTCGTCCGAGGTCGACAATCCCGTCGTCCCGAATGAGTGCGCGAAGTGTGGCGCTCCAATTTCGCGGCGCTGTGATGTATGCAGCCGGTTCATCGATCAGGACCAGTGCGACCGCCAGCTTCTCGACGAAGGCCTCTCACTCAGCCCGCATCTCCGGAAGCGGGCTATGGACCTGCACTTCACCGTGGCAGAGATCAAGCGGATTCTCGAGACGACTCCGGCACCTGCCGCTCCCGGAACATTGATCCATGTAGCTGGGAGCGGTTGGCTCACTCGAGCTAGCACGTCCATGAGTATTGAAATGCTGGGCCGCTAGGTCACGTCAACGGGCGATTCTCCCATGTCGCCCGGGTGAACGGGTGGGGTCGACAGGTCGTTTGGAGGACGTGACTCCTCAGGGACCACCCGAGGTCGAATTCATGCGGTCCGGGGGAGGTGCATGAATGTTCGGCGGGCGACATGGCGTTTTAGGCGTCGCACGATCTCGCGTTGCTGGCGCAGCACGTCCCCAGGGCTTCCCCATCGGCGCGCTACACAGCCACGATGTCGCTGGAGTTTCAGAACAACTTCGAGTGGGTCATTGACGGACAGGGTCTGTGGATCACCTGGGTTCTACTCGGGGAGGTTCGGTCCGCGTGGCTGGTATCTCCCGGCGAGCCAGTCGACGAACGTCTTGGACCTGCCCACGTACGTGTCAACCGTGTTGGGCCGTAGGTCGGCGGCTTCGAGTTCGGCTTGGAACTGGTCCAGTTTGGTATAGAGGTCGCGAACCGAGTGCATGTCGTCCAGCCGGGCAGGGTCCGCAGTTGGGACCGGATTTGGTCGTGGAGACCAACTCTTCGGAGTTAGGTCCCGCACATATGCGACGATCGCGTTGTCGATCACCTTCGTCCGACTCGTTCTCCACCCAGAGCCAACGTACGACTGGGGATCGGTCGCTGCGGCGATGGTGGCAAAACGCCGCCACATTGAGCGGAAGACCTGCTCCTGTCGATTCTGAAACTCCATCGGCTCCCAGAGGAAGAACTGTTGCGTGTAGGCCCGGTCAATCGGAGGCAGCAGGTCGGGGAG
>JANTFM010000092.1 GCA_024763475.1 Acidobacteriota bacterium
CGGGGGAATACGGACTTCGAGTCCGGTGCGGGGATTCCTGCCAAAGCCGCGTTTCCGGGGCTTGACCTGGAAGACACCGAAGCCGCGGAACTCGATCCTCTCGCCTTCGACCATCGCATCACGAAGCGAATCGAAGAGAACATCTACGGCACGAATGGCCTGGCTTTTTCGAATGTTGGCCTTCTCGGCGACCTGATTGACGATGTCCGCTTTGACCACGGTGCTGCCTCCGCAACTTGGGCCGCCGGGTTCGACGGCAAGATAAAAGTTTATCGCGCTTTCCGGGGCTATGCACGTGCGTTTGGGTGAAGATAGCTGACAAGCGCGAGAGCGATGCTATGGTAGCGCCCGCCGGGCCGTAGAGGTCCAGGAACAAGGAAGCAGCGATGAACGCGTTCCCGAGTAACAAACTGCCACGAGTTGCCCTGGTCGGCCGGCCCAACGTCGGGAAGTCGAGCCTCTTCAATCGTCTGTTCGGACGGCGGGAAGCGATCGTCCACGACCGGGCCGGTGTCACGCGCGATCGGCTCCAGCGGGAATGCCGGCTGGGACCCCGCAATGTGCTCATGGAGGACACCGGTGGCCTCGTGCCCGATGCGGACGAGGACTTGCTTCAAGTCGTGACCCGGCAGGCGCTCTTCGCAGCAGGCGAAGCGGACGTTGCCGTCTTCCTGATTGATGGGCGGGCCGGCGTGACGGCGCTTGACGAGACCGTTGCGGGTCTGCTGCGTACAGGAGGTATTCCGGTCATCGTCGCCGTCAACAAGATCGATGTTCCTGGTCTCGAAGATCTCGTCGCTGAGGCGTGGCGCCTTGGTTTCGGTGAGCCTGCCCCCGTCTCCGCGGAGCATGGTCGCGGGATCGGAGATCTTGTGGAGCGAATCGTCGAGGTCCTCCCGCCGGAAGCAGAGGGTACCGAGGGCGACTTGGTGGAAGAGCGCCCCGATCCGGAAAAGGAGCTTCATCTCGCGATCGTGGGGCGTCCGAACGTGGGAAAGTCCTCGATCGTCAACTTCCTCACTGGAGAGGAACGGGTCACGGTCAGCGCCGTTCCCGGAACGACGCGGGATGCGGTGGATGTACAGCTCACCCGGGAAGGCCGCCGTTATCGGCTGATCGATACGGCAGGTATGCGCAAGAGGAGCCGAGTCGCCGAAAAGGACGAGGCGATTGGCATTATGCTGTCGCGCCGCCGCCTCGAGCGAGCCCACGTTGCGGTGCTCGTCCTCGACGCGACGATGGGACCGACCTCGCAGGACGTCGGAATCGCCGGAGAGATTGTGAAGGCCGGGCGGCCGTTCCTGCTCGCCTTGAACAAGTGGGATCTCGTGCAGGATCCGGAGGAGGCGGTGAAGAGGGTGGACGACGCTCTCGAGCGGCGGCTTCAGTTCGCCCGCTACGCACCACGGCTGACCGTTTCAGCTAGCTCCGGACAGCGAGTCTTCAAGATTCTCGACCTTGCCCGGGACGTGGCGGTTGCGGCAACTCGGGAGATTCGGACCTCCGAGCTCAACCGATTCCTGATCAAGACCCTGCACGATCACGTCTCTGTTGGCGGATCCAGCCAGAAAATGTTCTACATCGCGCAGACGGGAATTCTGCCTCCGACCTTTGTCGTTTTTTGTCGGGACAAGAACAAGGTGACGCCACAGATCAAGCGCTTTCTCGAGAAGCGTCTTCGTGAAACTTTCGATTTTGGGCCAACCCCAGTGTTTCTCAGTTTCCGCTCATCCCCCCGGCGGGATCGTCCGGATCGGGGAAAATCTTAGCGAAAGGATGCGGGCAACTCCGTCCGCTTTTGACATGCTGCGTGTCACCGCCCTATCTTTGCCCTGACGCGTGCCCTTCGTACGCGGACCAGCCTGCTTGTTCGGCCCTAGCCCGGAGGGGTGGAGCCGAGGAGCCAGGGGAGAGGCACAGATGGTTGTCTTCAATTACTCGACGCGCGAACTGACCACCAAGATCGTCTACTACGGCCCCGGCTTGTGCGGGAAAACGACCAACTTGCAGTTCATCTTCGACAACATGCCCCAAGGTGTGCGAGGCAAGATGTTGTCCTTGGCGACGAAGTCGGATCGAACGCTGTTCTTCGACTTTCTCCCGATCGACCTCGGTGAGATCCAAGGAATGAAGACGAAGGTGCAGCTCTACACGGTGCCGGGCCAGGTCTTCTACAACGAGACACGTCGCCTGGTGCTCAAAGGCTCCGATGGTGTGGTCTTCGTCGCAGATAGCCAGGAGAACATGCTCGAGGCGAATCTGGACTCTTTCCGCAACCTCGAAGAGAACCTCGAGGCCCACGGAATGGACCTTGCGACCCTCCCACACGTCCTGCAGTTCAACAAGCAGGATTTGCCGAATGCGATGGGTGTCGAGCAACTCAATGAGCGCCTCAACCGCTACAACGTTCCCTTCTACGAGGCGGTCGCGACCACGGGTGTTGGCGTGCAGGAGACGCTCAAGCATGTGACCAAGCTCGTGCTGCTGCACTTGAACGATCGCTATGCCGGCGGCCGCAGCGCAGACGCTTCGGTCGCGCAGGTCGGTCGCCCGGCCCCGGCACCCGTCGCAAGTGCCCCGGAAGCGACCGCGGCCCCGGCTCCCGTCGCGAGTGCCCCGGGAGCGACCGCGGCCCCGGCCGCCGCACCATTGGCATTCGACCCGCCGCAAGCTCCTGCCGCCGCGGCTTCGGCGATGGGATCCCTTGGTGTGGCGGGAGCGCCTGCCGCTCTGGCGACTCCGCCAATCCCTCCGGCAGCTCCGGTGCAGGCCGCAGCTGAGGCACAAGTGGCCCAGCAGACTCTCGTCGATCAGCCCGCTGTCGTTTCTGAAGAGGACTCCTTCCAGTTTGACAGCGCTTTCCTCGGAACCGAGATCGAGGCCGACTCTGGTGCGGCCGACTCGGTCTCTGCGCAAGATGCGGGAGAACAGATCCTCGATGGGCTGCCGGATCCGCCGAATTTCGCTGCAATCGATGCGCCTCCCGCTCTTCCCGCGCCTCCCGCCGAGGCTCCCGCTCTTTCGGGTCCGCCTGCACTGGACCTCGAGTCGGCGCTGCCTCCCGTTCCTCCTCCACCTGCCGTGGTCTCCGCGGACCGCAACGATGTCCTGGGGCTGGCGGCCCCCGTGGGCTTGTCAGGGACGGCTGCTGCCGCGCGCGACGACGACGACATTCTCGAGATCCTGCCTCCGGCCCCCCAGGAGACCAGCGCGCCTGCCCCAGGCGGTGCGACCATCAAGATCGATCGCCGGGACTTCGCAGGAATGCTTGGCGGTGCTGCCGATCCTGAGGCCCTATCGCCGGCAGCTGCTGCTGCCACGGCAACGGCCGTTGAGGTGAGCGAGGAGGACCCGCTCTTCAAGGAACCGGGTGTGGTGCCTACGCGCCTCAGGGCGGGTGAGCCGCAGGAGATTCTTGTACCGCTCGAGATCGAATCCGCCCAGGGGATCAAGAGACTGCGTCTCACGCTGCGGCTGGATCTCACCCAGTGATCCGCTCGACGCGCTTCGTCTCCGCTGCGGCCGGGACTTACCCCGCTCCCCGACCTGTGACCGCGGCGGGCGCCGCAGTCCGCGAGGCCCCGGAGTTGGACTCGCTCAAGACTCCTGAGTTCGCCCCGGAGGAGGATGCTGTCCGGTCCAGCGGCGGAGAGAGCCTTGCCTCCACAGGGAGCGCAGACGCTCTGCAGGCAAGCAACGCTCCCGCCCTCGTGGAGGAGCTGTTGATCGAACAGGCTCCTCAAGGAGGTCAGAAGACCTCCGTACTCGCCGTCCTCGTTGGCATCCTGTGTGGTGCCGTCCTCGGCGTCGTGGCGAGCCTGCTGCTTCTCGTGTTTTCTCTGCCGGACAGGGATCTGGGGCGTCTCGCGGATCCGGTGGATCTGTGGCTCTCGATCGACGATCCCCTCGTCAAGACCAGTGCCCTGCTGATCATGGCAGGTTTCGTTCTCCTGGGAATGGGCTTGGCGAGCTGGTCGAGACAGAAGGCCTGACGCGCTCCATGCGACGCATGGTCCTTGTTCTCTCTCTCCTGGTCCTGGTGGCGCCGCTATCGCTCGCGCGGCCTGCGGACCAGCTGGATCCGGCGACCGTCATGGATGGTCTGGATCTTCACCAGCGGCTCGGCCGGGGCGCAGTGGTCGTGATCGCGACCGTCGATGCGATCAAGGGAAAGGCGTACCTGCGTGTGGAGGAGGTTCTTCGTGGGGACGAGGCGTCTCTTCCTAAGCGGATGGCGGTCGCCTACCGCGGGGTGAACAGAGGCCGCAAGGTCGGCGAGGACCCGTTCGATACCAAGGTTGGCGAGCGAGCCGTCTTCATTCTCGAAGCGTGGACTGACTCGTGGGGAGAATCCCGCAACGTGGAGCTCTTCCGGCCGGAAGGGCTCGCGAAGGCCAGGATCCCGTTGCCCAGGGAAGGAGCGGAGGCCTTGCTCGAGGCCGTGCGCAGGATCGTGGACTACGACGATTCTCCGCGCCGGGCCTTGGCCGAGGCCCGGTTGGTGGAATGGTTGAGCGGTGAGAATCGCTGGCTGATCGACGTCGCTCTGTCAGATGCCGCACGCTACTCGTTGGCGACAGCCGATTGGATTCCCGGCCTCCTCAAGCGCAGCAGGGATGTCAGCTCAGCGAGACGCCTCCTGGCGCTGCAGGCGATGGGAGAGGCGTTCTCCCGGGGTCGCCTCGGTGGACCGGATAACGTCCATCAGGAGGGCGATGGAGGCGGGATGGCCCAATCCGTTCGAGACGCTTTGATCCAGCACGCACGAGCGGACGAGGCGTTCGAAGTTCGCCGCATTTGTGTCGAGTACTTACCTGCTCTGGGTGTCGCCGATCTTGCGGCCCTTCTCGGGAGCATCGCGCAGGACGATCCCCACCAGGACGTACGCTTCGCCGCATCGGTCGCCCTGGCGGAGTTGAGACGTTGACCGGGGGTCGGCAGACTCTCTATATTGCCTGCCGGGGGTCTTCGCCCTCGGGAGCATATCTCGCGGGCCCGGTTAGCACTTCGGGCAGACGGGGTTAACGATGGCTGTCGACGTTTTCAAGGCACTGACCGTGAAATACAAGCCTGGCGAGAAAATCGTGGGCTCGGGTGAGACCGGCGGGTGCATGTTCGTGATCAACGCCGGCAGCGTGCGCCTGCTCAAGCCAGGGGAGCGCGGTGCCGGCATGGTCGACGTGGGCCTGCTCGAGAAGGGCGATTTTTTCGGTGAGCAGGCGTTGCTCGACGGTCGTCCTTACGGGGTCGACGCCGAGGTTCTTGGCGATTGCGAGGTCCTCGAGATCGGACCCTCGGTTTTTGATCGAATGCTGAAGGCCAACCCCGAGATCGCGGTGCGTATGATGCGCAAGCTCGCGAACCGGCTCGAGACGCTCGAGGGTCGGATCGCTGAAGGATCCTCACCAGCCTCAGCGCTGCCCCCGTCCCCGCCGGCCGTGGCGGGTCAGTCTCCGGTGGACGATCCAGCGAAGGCAGATCGTCCCGCTGCCGGTCATGGACGCCTGGTTCTGGAAGGCGGTGGTGCGGTCTTCCCGCTGCGGGGTGACGAGGTGCTCGTCGGGCGCTACGACCCGGTTACCGAGATTCAGCCGGAAATCGACCTGACTGGAGTCGACACCAAGCGCAGCGTCTCGCGACGGCATTCCCGTCTGACCAGGGCCGGTGGGACATGGCAAGTCGAAGAGGAAGTCGGCGCCCTCAATGGCACCTTCGTCAATGGAACGCGGCTCTCGTCCGGCCGCCGCGCCACGTTGTCCGAGGGGGATCTGATTAGCTTTGGCATGGTTCGTGTGGTATTCCGGGAGGCATGACGCACTTTCGGATTCCTGCGGCCCGACTCGCCAGATGCTCCCTTCTCCTCCTGATCGTGCCGGTGTTTTTCGCGATCTCGGCGACCGCCGTAGCCGAGTCCGGAGCCGAGTTTCCAACCGTCGAAGTCGAGGTGCAGGCCTTGAACTCCGTTTCCGGGCAGAGCGCGAGCACCCTTTCGAGCGAAATCCTCGTCTCCTTGGCGAGGAGTGACTGCAAGTTTCGCCTCGCCCCTCCGGGAAGCAAGGCTGTCCTACGGCTGGAGATAGATCTGCTGGGTTGGCAACGTCGCCAGGAGCCAGGAGGAGCACCGGTCTTCGATGACAACACGGGCCGGTACCGATTGGGTGCGAAGCACGAACTGCGCGTGCGATATATCGCCCGGATCATCGAGGTCGCAAGCGGCAAGCTGCTCAAAAAGAAGGAGACCTCCTTCCTCGAGAATACGGAGACGAGCAAGAACCCGATGTACGATGCTCGTATGGCTGCAGGGATCAGGGCTCGCTCCAAGCTCCGCAACAGCGTGCGCCGGCTGCTGTGCAAGGTCGCCAGACGCTATGGGACGCGTTGACCCGCGGACTCGCTGAATGGTAGTTTCCCCTGATTTTTCCGCGCTTTTCCAGTGGATCCAGGATGAGTCCCATGACCGAATCGCCCGAAGCACGGCCATCGACCACTCCCGCAGGGGGGGATGGTACCCCGTGGGCAGAGATGGAGATCAACTTGCCGCAGTTTGAGGGTCCTCTCGAACTGCTGCTGCATCTCGTGCGATCCCAGGGGCTCGATATCCTCGATATCCCCATCTCCAGGGTCGCCCGGCAGTACAACGAGTACCTGGATCAGCGGTTGCGGCTCGATCTGGATGTAGCGGCCGAGTACTTGGTCGTGGCCTCGACCCTGGCTCATATCAAGTCCCGCATGATGTTGCCCCAGGATCCTCGGGATGAGGACGATCCACGTCACGAACTGGTGGATCAACTCCTGGAGCACGAAAAGTACCTAAAGGCTGCGGAGGCCCTCGGAGAGATCGACTCCTCCCGGGATCTGGTCTTCGTGAGGGAGGGGTCACCGCCGAAGGAGCTGGCAGGTGAGGTGACTCTCAAGGTGGACCTTGCCGATCTGGTGAGGGCGTTCGAGCGGGTTCTGGGCCGACTGGAAGCCGATGAGCTGAACCAGGTGATCCGGCGCGAGGACTTCAAGGTCCAGGACATGATGGAGCGCATCATCTCGCGCTTGGAACTCGAAGAGGAGCTTTCTTTCTCGCGGCTCATCGAGTCCTGCCGGACGCGCCTGGAGCGGGTCGTGCTCTTCCTGGCGTTGCTGGAACTCGTAAGGCTCGGTAGCGTAGCGGCGCGTCAGACGAGTTGGCGCGACGATATCCAGGTGGAGCGACATCCCCTGGCCGAGCAGGAGGGCCCGTGATCGAGGAAGACGACAGGTTCGCCGCTTCAGGAAGCGACGAGGCCGATCCGGCAGCTGACGACGGACTGGAAGTCCTGGCAATGCTCGAAGCCATGTTTTTCGTTTCGCCCGACCCGCTGGCCATTGCAGATATCGAGGAGGCGCTCTCTGAGACCTCGGCGGAGGCGATCCGCAGCGGTCTCGATGCCTTTGCCAAGCGCCTGGAGGCGCCAGGCCGCGGTCTCCGTCTCGAAGCCGTCGCTGGAGGCTACCGTCTGATCACCCAGCCGCGACTGGCTGCATCGCTCAAGGCGCTCTTTCGCTTCCGCAACCGCAAGCGCCTGACTCCGGCGTCGCTCGACGTCTTGGCGATCGTTGCCTATGCACAGCCGATCACGGCGCCCGAAATCCACGAGATTCGCGGCACGGACCCCGCGTATTCCTTGAGGGTTCTGGTGGAGAGGAAGCTGATCCGGGTGATTGGGCGCAAGCGGGTGGTGGGACGCCCCAGCCTCTACGGGACGACGAAGGAGTTTCTGATTCATTTTGGACTTGAGAGCCTCGAGGACCTTCCTCCGGTCGAGGCCTACGGAACCCGGGTTGTCCCTGCGCAGCAGCGTCTCTTCCCGGTGGCCGAGGGGGAGGTCATGCCTGCGGCTGACGCGGAGGCTCTTGATGCGGACCGTGGGGACGAGCCCGATGAGGCCACCCCGCCGCATACCGGACAGGAGGACTGAAGGTGTCCAAAGAGAGGATTCAGAAGATTCTGGCCCGCGCAGGAATAGCGTCTCGCCGTGGCGCAGAGGAGCTGATTCGAGAAGGGCGGGTGATGGTCAACGGCAAGATTGCTGAATTGGGCGACCAGGCCGATCCCGAGAAAGATTTTGTCAAGCTCGACGGGAAACGCGTGGCTTCCAGCACCGGTCCGCGCCACTACTTCGTAGCGTTCAAACCGAGGAGCATGGTGACGACACTGGACGATCCCGAGGGTCGACCGACCATCAAGGATCTGCTCCGAAGCCATCGTATTCGCGAGAAGGTCTACCCGGTGGGTCGGCTGGATTGGGATGCTGACGGCCTGCTCTTCCTGACCAATGACGGGGACCTGGCCCATCAGGTCATGCATCCCCGCCGCCACCTGCCCAAGCTCTACCGGGTGAAGGTTCGCGGCTGTCCGGATGAGCGTGCTTTGCGCCGTCTGAGGCAGGGCGTCCGCATCGATCGTGGTCCGCGGACACTTCCCGCGGAGGTGCAGATCGAGAAGGAAGGGCAGAACGCGAGCTGGGTTCAGGTCACGCTCGTCGAAGGCCGGCAGAACCAGATCAAGAAGATGTTTGAAGGTGTTGGCCATCCCGTGCGCCGGCTGAGGAGGATGGCGATTGGCCCCCTGCGCTTGGGCAAGTTGAAGGTCGGGCAAGTTCGCCGCCTGACGGAGAAGGAACTCGAGTTGCTCAGGAAAGATGTCGCCGGCACAGGCAGGAAAGAGCGCCCGGCGCGCAAAAAAAGTAAGAAAAAGCCCCGCGAAGCTTGACCCAAGTTGCTGTGCCTCATAGCATTGGGCGCTCGTGGCGAGAGAAGTCTCCTGAGACGTCTCCCCACAGCGGCTCCCGCAAAGGCAGGAGTCGGCGCCGGACATGGCATCGTGGAGCGATCGCTCCCCTGTGGGGGTGCGCGCTCTTGAGCCAAATCCCACTGTCCGTCGCGTTCGGAGGTTGGAAGTAAATGGATATGAATACCGGTCAGAACGAAGAATCGCAGAACGAGTCCGTGCAGCCAGAAGGAGCGGCTGTCCCCGCCGAGCCGACAACTCCAGAGATCCCAGAGGAGGAGTTGGACTTCGCCGCCCTGCTGGAGGAGTACAGCCCCCTGCAGGAAGTCCGCGAAGGTGCCGTCGCCAAGGGGCGTGTCGTCAAGCTCCTCAATGACTTCGTCCTCGTTGACATCGGCTACAAGAAGGAGGGGGCTGTCAATCGCGCGGAATTCCGGAACCTCCCAGGAAGCGAGGAAATCGCGGTGGGTGACACCATCGAAGCGGTCGTTGAGTCTCTCGCCGAGGATGACGACTACATCCCCCTCTCAAAGGAGAAAGCCGAGCGGATCAAGGTCTGGGATCGCGTCGAGGGAGCGCACAAGTCGGGCGAGGTGCTGCCCGGACGCGTTATCGATCGCATCAAGGGCGGTCTCTCGGTGGATATCGGGGTTCGCGCCTTCCTCCCTGGCTCGTTGGTTGATGTGCGTCCCGTGCGGAACCTCGAGACCTACAAGGATCAGGAAGTTCGCGTCCGCGTGATCAAGATGAATCGCCGCCGGGGCAATATCGTCGTCTCTCGCAAGCACGTTCTCGAAGAGGAGAATGCGGAGAAGAAGAAGGTCACGCTCGCGGCGCTCGAAGAGGGCTCGGAAGTCGTCGGTGTCGTCAAGAACATCACCGAGTACGGCGCTTTCGTGGATCTCGGCGGTATCGACGGCCTGCTCCATGTTACGGATATGAGCTGGGGCCGGGTGAACCACCCGTCCGAGGTGGTCAATATCGGTGATGAGGTCAAGGTGCGGGTTCTCAAGTTTGATCGGGAGAAGGAGCGTGTCAGTCTCGGCATGAAGCAGCTCCTGCCCGACCCGTGGCAGAATGCCACCGAAAAGTACCCGCTGCTCTCCCGCGTGCGGGGCAAGGTGGTCAGCCTGACCGATTACGGGGCCTTCATCGAGCTTGAAGAGGGTATCGAGGGATTGATTCACGTCTCCGAGATGTCCTGGACGAAGCGCGTGAAGCATCCTTCCAAACTGCTCAACGCGGCCGACATGATCGAAGCCGTCGTGTTGGATGTGGACGAGGAGAATCGCCGCCTTTCTCTGGGACTCAAACAGACGACACCGAACCCCTGGTCTGTCATCCAAGAGAAGTGCAACGTGGGCGATGTCATCACGGGTGTTGTTCGCAACATCGCCGATTTTGGTGCCTTCATCGAGGTCGAGGACGGCGTGGATGGCTTGGTGCATATCTCCGATCTGACTTGGAACCGCCGTATCAAGCACCCCGCGGAGGTCCTTAAGAAGGGCGAAGAGGTCCAGGCGAAGATCCTGAAGATCGATACCGACAACCAGCGGCTCAGCTTGAGCATCAAGGATCTGCAGCCCGATGTGTGGCAGGAGTTCTTCAAGCGTTATCGCATGGGCGACATCCTGGAAGGAAGCATCGTCCGCCTGACGGACTTCGGAGCTTTCGTTGAACTCTCCGATGGTGTGGAAGGTCTTGTGCACATCTCGGAAATGGACCATGAGCGTCTTGAGAAGCCGCAGGACAAGTTCCAGGTGGGACAGGCAGTACGGGTCAAGATCCTCCGCACGGAGCCGGCGGACCGTAAGATCGGCTTGTCGATCAAGGCGGCAGCGGACGAGCTGGGCGACCGGGATCTCGATACCTACCAGGAGCAGATCGAAGAGGAGAAGTCTGCGGGCTCGATCACCCTTGGCGATATGGCCGGTGGTGACCTGGCGGCGCTTCGAGCGCGTGCCGCAGAAAAGGAATCCACAAAGGAACCCGGAGACGGCGCTGCGGACGATGTTGCAGCTGACGGCGCCGAGGCGTCTCCGGATGACGATACCGAAAACGAGGACTAGGAGGGCAAATGACCAAAGCCGACCTGGTCGAGAAGGTTGCCGAACACGCCTCACTGTCCAAGGCGGAAGCCGAAGTGGTGGTGAACACGGTGCTGGAGTCGATCGTTCGTTCGCTTCGAGGAGGTGACAAGATCGAACTCCGGGGGTTCGGTTCCTTCCGTCTGCGCATGCGTCGACCGCGGCAGGGACGCAACCCGAAGACGGGCACCAAGGTTGATGTGCCCGGCAAGGCGGTCCCTTACTTCAAGCCTGGCAAGGAGCTTCGAGAGATGCTTAACCCGGGTGAACAGGCCGGTGGAAGCTCCCCTGCTACGGCGACGGGCGACGGGTCGGATCGCGCCCTCCCGCCGGGTGACCCCGGCGAAGTGGAGTCGTGAGCAAGCTCTACTGGATCGAGACCTGGGGTTGCCAGATGAACGATCATGACTCGGAGAAGATGGCTGGCATCCTCTCCGGGCTTGGTTATGATCCGGCGCGTGAAGCCGCAGATGCCGACATCGTTCTCCTGAATACTTGCGCGATTCGGGAGAAAGCCGAGGAGAAGGTCTACCAGGCACTCGGCAACCTGAGGGCGGCAAAACAGGCTCACCCCGAGATGATCGTTGGCGTTGCGGGATGCGTCGCGCAGATGTCGGGGAAGAGTGTTCGGGAACGCAGCCCATGGGTGGATCTCGTCATCGGTCCGCGTGCCGCGAGTCGCCTTCCCGAGCACATCGCCAGGGTCCAGGAGTCACGAGGTGTGGTGGACACAACGCTCTACCAGGACAGTCTTCTGCGCGTTGCCAAACCAGTTCGTCAGTCAGGGGATCGCCGCAAGGCCTATGTCACAGTGATGGAGGGCTGCAACAAGAAGTGCAGTTACTGCATCGTTCCGACGACGCGTGGGAGGGAGGACTCTCGCACGATTCAGAGCCTGCTCGAAGAGGTGAGTGGTCTTGCCGAGGAGGGTTATCTCGAGATCGAATTCCTCGGGCAGAACGTGAACGCCTATCGCTGCCCCGAGACCGGGGAAGGCCTGTCCGATTTGCTGCGTCGTGCCGGAGAGGTTGCGGGAATCTTGCGTCTGAGATTCGCTACGTCTCATCCGCTACATTTCGGCAGCGAGATCATTCGAGCGATGGCGGACCTGCCTGAGGTCAGCCCCTACATGCATCTGCCCGTGCAGAGTGGCTCCACGAGAGTTCTGAAAGCGATGCGCCGGGGCTATTCGCGAGAGACGTACCTGGCCAAGGTTCAGGAGCTTCGCGAGGCCATTCCCGACATCACCCTGTCCACCGATATCATCGTCGGTTTTCCCGGGGAAACGGAGGCAGAGTTCGAGGAGACGATGTCGCTCGTCCGGGAGATCCGTTTCGATCAGATGTTCTCGTTCATTTTTTCTGCGCGGCCGGGCACCGCAGCCGAGATGCTTCCCGATGAATGCCCGGCAGGGCGAAAGACCGCGCGGCTCATGGAGCTGCAAGCGCTTCAGCGCGGGATCCAACTCGAGAAGAATCAGGCCCTCGTCGGACAGCTCCGGGAGGTGATCGTTGAGTCTCCCTCGCGCAGGAATCCTGCGGAGCTTGCGGGGCGCACGCCCGGGAACCGTATCGTGAATTTTCGTGCGACCGGCGCTGTGCCCGGAGATTTGTTGACGGTTTCGATTACAAGTGCAGGACCAAACTCGCTGCGGGGTGAGCTTGTCGAGAGAGAGGAAGAGCTGGCGTGCAGCGGGGCGGATTGAGCCTCCCTTGACTTGGCTGACGCCGATGAGTATTTTCGTGATTGGGGTGTCTGTTCCGGTTCAACAGATTTCGGAGAACGCCCAAAACGCGTTGCGGAGGTTCGCTTCATGCTTGTGGAAATGCGGGTTCAGGGGCTCATGCTCGACCCGATTACGACGATGCCGTTGCTCGTCTTGAGAGATCCT
>JANTFM010000093.1 GCA_024763475.1 Acidobacteriota bacterium
AGGTGATCTCGGCGCTCTGTACCTTGCCCGAGCGCCGCGCGTAGTTTGCGAGCCATCCGAGCTGGAGCTTCATGTTGGGGTTCATCGGAATGACCGTGCGCAGTTCGGAGTCGAGAAAGCCGGTGAACTGCCCGTAGAGAGGCATGGCCGTGGAGATGCCATCCTTGTCCGTGAGTACGATCGACGTGTTCGCTGCGTTGACCGGGACAATATACGCCCGCTCTCCGCGAAAAGACGTCGTCGGCAAGTCCGCGAACTCGGCGGCCAGGCTCTGGAAGTCGGAAAAGATCGCGTCGCCACACTCGCCGTTGCGAGCATACATGCTGATGAGCATGCAGCTCGATCGAGCCCCAGAACAGCTGCCGAACATTTCGTAGTCGAAGGGATCGTCGAGCCAGTCCTGGTGGGGATCGTCAGATACCAGATGCGCGCAGCCCTCATAGCGCCAGTCGCAATAGGTCTGGTCGAGCCACTTCACCGAGGCGGTGGGGTCGAAGTTGTTAAAGGAGTAAATCGTACGATCGGCGTACTGGTTCTGATAGACCAACGAGAAAAGCTCGTCGCTGCCATCGGACCAGATCGTGGCGAGCTGGGAGGTCGGGATGATATACGCCTTGTGCGAGGTCCGAATCACCCCTGAGTAGTCTCCCCGCGAGTCGGTGATGACCGGATAGTTGGTTACGGTGCACCCGAGA
Organism: Acidobacteriota bacterium; assembly: GCA_024763475.1. Lineage (GTDB taxonomy): Bacteria > Acidobacteriota > Polarisedimenticolia > J045 > J045 > JANTFM01. The sequence continues at coordinate 696 of JANTFM010000093.1, forward strand.
GACAGTAAGACCATTGCACAAAGAAGAGCAGACGGAAGCGCCCTCATGAGCGATCCTCCCCTGGTCCGTCCCCGCGTGCCCGAATGGGCACGTTCTTGGCCCCGGACCCTGAGGAAAGCTACATCGAACGCGAGGCCTTGTCTACGCCCGTATTTCCGGCAGACCCTTTTGCCTAGAGCGTTCACACGTACTGTCCGGGTCAGGTTTGCCCCTTGATCGGCCGCCGATCGATCAAGGCCACCAGGAAGAAGGTGACCAGGCTGACGACCCAGGTGAAGTAGATCGGGTGGGGGAGGATGCGCCAGGAGGCCGGGGCGAGCAGCCAGGCAGCGAGGGCGAGCATGGTCGTGCCGAGGGTCCAGCTCGCGGAGGAGCGGCGGCAGGCCGCGGGCCAGAAAAGGGTCATCAGCACGACGAGGGTGTAGGCGGTCGAGAGGGTCAGGCCGATCAGCAGGATCTTGAGGATGCCGCTGACGGTCAGGGCCAGGGCGAAGGTGATCACGCTGAGGACGGCGACGGTGATGCGGCAGAACAGCTGTTCGCGCTCGGGGGTGAGATTCGGGGCGAAGAATCGCTTGATGATGTCGGTGGAGACCAGGGTGGCGCTGCCCATCAGGAGGGCCGAGGCCGTGCTGACGTCCGCGGCCCAGAGACCGGCGAGGATGATGCCCGCAGCGAGGGGCGGCAGGCCGAGGACGACTTTGGGCAGGGCCTCGGTGGGGATGATTCCCGGGTACATCACCGCGGCGGCCATGCCGATGATCGCGGCGATGAAGCCGACGGGCAGGATCAGGAGGCCGCCGAGGAGATAGGCGTGCTTCGCGCTCCGGGGGTTCTTTGTCGCGAAGCCGATCTGGATCACCGCCTGGGTCGAGTGGACCTGGGTCAGCATGACGAGGAACCACGCCGCGATCAGCCCGCCGCCGACGGCGAAGAGGTCGAATCCGGGGTGTGCCTCGGGGAGGCGGCTGGTCATCTCCGAGAGGCCGCCGAGGCGGCTGACAGTCATCACCGCGCCGAGCACCAGCCCCAGGTAGATCACGGTGACGTTGATGACGTTGGTCAGCCCCGCGGCCCAGAAGCCTCCCACCAGGGTGATCGTGACGAAGACGAGTGCGGTGACCGCCATACCCATCCGGAAGGAGAAGAGGTCAGGCATCAACGAGGAGAGGATCGCGCCGCCCGCGACGTACTGCAGCGAGGTGATTACGATCTGGACGATGAGCTGGCCGAAGACGCCCAACACCCGTCCCAGCATGGAGTAGTGGCGCTCGAAGAGTTCCGGCAGGGTCGTGATCTCGAGCTGGCGGTAGCGCCCCGCGGCGACGAGCCCGAGGAGGAAGGCTCCGGCGGCCCAGGCCGCGTTGTACCAGCCCGCGGAGAAGCCGACGGTGTAGGCTCTCTCCGCGACCCCGATGGTCGAGGCGCCGCCAACCGCCAGTCCAGCCAGGAGCGCGGCGGAGACGCCGGCGGGCAGGCCCCGGCCGGCGAGCAGGTAGCCGACGAGACCGGGAGAGCTGCGCTCGGTCAGCCTCTTCGACCACCAGGTGACGGCGAAGAGTCCGACGATGTAGAGCGCGACGACCGCGGCGGGGATCCAGTGCATCTGGGGGCTCAGGCGATCTTGATGCGCACGTCCACCGCGCTGACGCCCGAGGCGTAGGCGAAGACCGGGTTCAGGTCCATTTCAGCGATGCCCGGGAGGTCTGCCGCGAGCCGCGAGACCCTCAGGAGCAGGTCCTCGAGCGCCGCGAGATCCACGCCTTCCTCGCCGCGCGTGCCCTCGAGCAGGGGGAAGCCCTGAATCTCGCGCATCATTTCCTGCGCCTCAGGGCGGGAGAGGGGGGCGACCGAGAAGGCGACGTCCTTCATCACTTCGACGAAGATCCCGCCGAGCCCGAAGATCACCAGGCTGCCGAGTCCGGGAGACTCCATGGCGCCGAGGATCAGCTCCCGCCCGGGTGCCTTCTGCTCCTGCACGATGTAGTGCGCGTCCTTCCCGTCGAAGCGTTCCTGCATCTGCCGGAAGGCGGCGCTCAACGCGCCGGAATCGGTGAGATTCAGCGCAACCCCGCCCTCATCCGACTTGTGGATCACCGCCTTGGAATCGACCTTGAGCACGCAGGGGAAGCCGACCGCCTTCGCGGCGCCGGCCAGTTCATCCTCGGAACTCACCCGCGCGAGCTTCGGCACCTCGATACCGTAGGCGCGGAGCAGAGCGAAGGCCTCGTCCTGGGGGAGGTACTCGCCACGGCCCGCGAAGCGGTCCACGATCGCCTTCGCGGCGGCGTGGTCGATGGAGAGTTCCGGCGGGTCCTCCCGGGGGCGCGCCGCGAGGGCGCGGTGGCGGGACATCGCGGCGAGAGCCCGCACGCCGTCCTCCGGGAACTCGTAGACCGGTACGCCCGCCTTGCGAATCCTCTCGATCAGGGGCGCCCACTTGTCGATGGTCTCGATGACGACGACGACCGGCTTGGTCGAGCTTTTGGCGGCCTCCTCGATGCGGTCGGCGATGCCGTCGAGGTCGACGAAGGGCGCCGTGACGAAGAAGACCATGACCATGTCGGTGCCGTCTTCATGGAGCAGGGTATCGACGGCGGCGAAGTAGTGATCCGGCCCTGCGGTGGCGACGACATCCACCGGGTTGCCGGTGCTCGCCTCGGCGTAGAGGCTCGTCTCGAGCCGCTCCTTGCCGGCCTCGGACCAGCGGGCGAGGCTGAGGCCCTGGTTGATCGCCTCGTCGACCGCGGCGATGCCGGGTCCGCCGGTGTTCGTGATCAGCCCGATGCGCGTGCCGTCCGGCGGGTCCTGCTGCGAGAAGGCGATCGCTGCCTTGATCATCTCGTCGGCATCGGTGAAGGCCACGACGCCGGCCTTCTTGTACATTGCCGCGGTCATCGCTCCCTGGTCGATCAGCGAGCCGGTATGGGACGAGACGGCGATCGAGCCCTCCGCGGTGCGGCCGGACTTGATCGCGAGGATCGGCTTGTGGGGTGTGATGCGCGAGGCGACCTCGAGGAAGGCCTTCGGATCCTTGAAGGTCTCCGTCTGCATCATGATCAGCTTCGTGCCGTCGTCCTGTCCGTAGTAGTCGAGGATCTCCGGCATCGTCAGGTCGCACTCGTTCCCGTAGGAGCAGTAGAGCGCGTGGCCGAGACCGACCTTGTGCAGGTGCAACTTGAGCAGCTCACCCATTCCGCCACCCTGGGCGATGATCGAGATGTTGCCCGGCTTCATCGGCACGAAGGTGAAATTGGCGTAGGCCGAGATATCCGGGTCGGAATTCTGCACGCCCTGGCAGTTGGGGCCATAGACTCGCATCCCGTACTTGTGGGCGATCTCGACCATCTCGCGCTCACGGCGCAGGCCCTCCTCGCCGACCTCCTTGAAGCCGGCGGAGTGCACGATAGCGAACTTGACGCCCTTCTGGCCGCATTCCTCCATGACGGCGGGAATGTACTTGGCCGCGATCGAGATGTTGACCAGGTCGATCTCGTCCGGTACCTCGAGTACCGACTTATAGGCTCTGAAGGAGCGGATGTGCGAGGCCTTGGGATTGATCGGGAAGATCGGCCCCTGAAAGCCATACTCCACGAGGTTCTTGATCACGATGTGGCCGATGGAGTAGGGATTGGCCGAGGCGCCGATGATGGCGATCGAGCGGGGTCTGAAGAGTCCGTCAAGCATCCTTCGTCTCCGTAGCGGCTGCGTCTCGCAGGGCCAGGACTGCGGCGCCCAGCGCGCCGGTGAACTGGGGGAAGGGGGGGACCGTGACGTCGCGTCCAATCCTCTCTGAGAGGATGTCCCTGATGGTCGGGTTGTGGGCGACGACCCCGCCTGTCAGGACGACCTCGCCGTCCAGGGTGTCCATCTCGACGACCCGCGCGATGACCGACTGGAAGGCGCCGCGGATGATGCCCTCCACCGGGCGGCCCTGCCGGAGATGGGCGAGGATCTCGGTCTTCGCGAACACCGTGCAGAAGGAGCTCAGCTTCACGGCGTCGGCGGTCGTTTGGGCCAGCGCGTCGAGGGCCCCCACATCGAGGCCGAGTCGCAGTGCGATCTCCTCGATGAAAGCCCCCGTGCCGGCCGCGCACTTGCGGTTCATCTTGAAGCTCTGGCGCCTTCCCCTTGCGTCGAGATGAATGATCTTGTTGTCCTGCCCGCCGATGTCGATGATCGCCATCGCGCGGGGAATCTGGTGGTAGCAGCCGACTCCGTGGCAGTGAATCTCGGTCCTGCGGACGTCGGCGAAGGATACGTTGTCGCGGCCGTAGCCGGTCGAGACGACCCCGTGGACTTGCTCGCGCGTGGCACCGGCGGTCTCCAGTGCTTCCGCGAAGCAGAGCTCGGCGGTCTCCGCATAATCCACGCCCGAGTGCCGGACGACCCGTGCGGCCGCGTCTCCGCTGCGGTCGATGAGGACGAGTTTCGACGCGGAGGCACCGATGTCCACGCCACAGAAAAACCCGGACTCGCCCGTCACCGCAACTCGCCCCGCTCGTGCAGCTGCTCGACCAGCGCCTCGAACTGCGTGCGCGCCTGCTCCTCTGAGTACATGCGCAGGTCGTTGAGATCGCCGTTGATCACGACGTGGGGCACGCCGAGGGTCTCCTGGATGCGTTCCGGCAGGCCGTAGCGGTTATTGGAGTTGTTGGGGCAGGTCTTGGCGTCGTGGTAGATGAAGCCGTCGATCCCGTAGCTCTCGACCATTCGCGCGAGGTACTCCTCCTTGTACTCCTCCGAGCGGACGATGAAGAGCTCGCTGTAGGCGAGGGCCATGCCCTCGAAGGGGTCCTTGCTGCCGAGAGGCTCGAAGATCCAGCTGTTGCAGTAGGTCGAGGCGACGACGCAGGCCTTATGCCCGGCGAAGGTCTCCGCGTGATCGCGCAGCTTGCCCCAGACCGGCATGCCCTCCCAGTAGAAGCGCAGCGACTCGTCCTCCACGGCGGAGTGACCCTCCGCGATGCGTTCCTCGAGTTCTGAGATCAGCAGCTTGTAGTACGCCTCCGCGCGTGGATCGCCCCGCAGCACGACTGCGGGTCCCATGTGGATCGTGCCGTCGAAGAAGGTCAGGGGCGAGGGCTTGTGCTCGGCCAGCTTCAGCACGGTCTTCCAGAGCTGCGTGCAGCGGTAGGAGCTCTCCATGACCTCGCGCAGCCGGTCGATGTCGAAGCGCCGCCCCGAGACCTCTTCGAGCAGCGGGATCAGCGCCTTGTGTTGGCTCGCGAGGCTCTCGACCTGATTCTTCGTGATCTCGCCCAGGTTGCGGGGCGAGTCGATGCCGGCCAGCGGGACCTTCCATTCGCGTTGATAGAAGGCGAGCCAGTCCTGCACGTCCCGGCACTGGTTCGTGTTGTAGACCAGGAGGTCGGCCTTCGGGGCGCCGTCCAGGCCGAAGGCCGGTGTGAGCGGGGTCTTCTTCCGCAGGTAGGCCCCGACATCGGAGGTGAGATAGGAGCAGATGTCCGGCGAGTAGCCGATCGCGTTGGCGGCGGGAATCAGCTCGGCGGCGATGCGGGAGGCGCCGAGGAGCGCACCGTGGTTCTCGGGGAAATAGACCTGGAAGCCGAAAGAGCGCAGTAACTCTGCGGGGCCGACGCTCGTGCACCACGCGATCTTCGCGGATCCCGTGTCCTGTGCCTCTTTCAACTCGTTGAAATAGTCCGCCATGAGCTTCTTCATGGCGCCGGTCGAGCGGATCTTCTTGATGAGGGACTTCTTCTCTTCGGGCACGGTGTCTCCCTTGGCTGCATCCAGTTGGAAGGTCCATGAAACGCCAAAGGCGGCCCCGGCGTCAAGCCCCAGACGGGCTGCCGGGTCGTCTCTCGCGTTCTTTCGCAAGGTGCCAACCCTATTGGTCTTGCAGACAGGCGGAGCGATGCTTGGCAAGACATCGACTCTTCATTGCAGGAGCCGGCCGGTCCGAGCCCTCTGGTACAGTTCAGAGAAGCCGCGAGTTTTTCCGGCCAGCAGCGTGGTGGCCGTCTTGAGTCTCTCCGCCGCGTCCGCCTGGCGAACGCCTTCGGCTTTCCGGCGCTGCGTCTCCGGGTGTTTGTTGCGGAGGCTCCGACCTGACGGTCCATGCGACGATGATCCAGCCACGTCCAGTCCCCTTGGACACCTCGCTGGCAATGGGGCAAGACCTGCCGGGAAGGAAAGACGGCGCAGTCAGGAATGCTGCCCCATGGGACACTATTCCACCGTTCGCATGGGACCGGGCCTTGGCCCAATCGCTGCAGCGGAACGGTGCTCTCTGGTACCATTCGTCGGGATCCTCTTGGCCGGATGACTCCACTTGAATCCCGTCGGAAAGCCCGATCTGAGGGGACGCGTTTCTCAAGGTAGACTGGGGCCGAATCCCTGTGATCCGGAGGGAAGATGACGATGAACAAGGCACGCTGGTTCTTCCTGTTGTTGGTGTTGAGTCTGGCATCGCTGGTGCTGGCGGGGGATATTCAGGTCTTCTGTGAGCCGGGGCTGAGCATCTTCGTCGATGGGGAACTCGCGGGAGTCTCGAGCGAGAGGGACGATGGACTGTACTTGATGGATCTTCCGCGCGGAAAGCATACCGTCACGGTCGAGAAAAGCGGTTGTCTGGCCCAGAGTTTCGAAGTCGAGGTTCTGGATATTCCGCTCGAGATCGAAACGGTGGCATTTACTCCAACGCCGCCACTGGAGCAGAAGGAGAGGAAGCGACCCACTGAAGTCAAGCGGCAGGCGGGAAGCGTTGTCCTGAGTTCGGTTCCTCAAAGGTGCTCGGTCGAAATCGACGGTCAGCTGCGGGAGAAGGACACGCCTCAGCTCACCATCGGAGGGCTCGCCGCGGGGACGCACAAGATTGTCTTCAGCAAGGCGGGATACGAGCCGATCTCTGGCGTGGTCGCTATTCCGGCAGGCGTCGTCGTTGCGGTCCGGGGGAACTTGAAGGCCGGCAAGGTCGAAGTCGCGCAGAAGGGCGAGGGATCGCTACGGGTGATCTCGACTCCCAGCCGGTGTACGGTGCTCTTTCGCGGCAAGCGGTGGGAGAAGACCTCGATGAAACTGAACCTGTCGCGCGTTCCGGCGGGTGAGTACCCCATCGTGGTGTCCTATCGAGGGCAGGAGCACGTCGCGAGACTCCTGATCAAGGACGGCCAGCGGACGATCGTTCGCGTGGACTTCATGCGAGGCGACGAGGCGATCAGCGTGTCATACCTTCCGCAATGAATCGCAGCTCCGGGGCCAAGGCGCCGCGATTTGTGAGTAAATGCACGAGTGGTAGAGTAAGACCCGCTTGCGGCAGATCTCTGAGCGCGCCACGGTAGGCGGTCATTTCATGGCTACGCGGCTCAACCCGGGAGTGTGTCTTCCCGGTCAAGGAGAAGGTTGATGAAAGTCGGCGTCATTGGATCGGGATCGATCGGACCGGATCTCGCCTACGGTTTCATCTCGGCGCTTGCCGCAGGTGGGGGCGGAACGGTTCATCTCTTGGATATCAAGAAGGAGGCTCTCGAGAAGGGGGTCCAGCGCATTCAGGGCTACGTGGACAAGGGCCTGTCCCGCGGCAAGCTCAGCCCCAAGCTTGCGGAACGAATCTCGACGGGTCTGATCCCGACGATGAAGATGGCGGACCTTGCCGAGTGCGACTACGTGCTCGAGGCAGCGACCGAGGAGTTGTCGATCAAGATGGCGATCCTCGAGAAGCTCGAGGAGGTCGTGAGCCCGGACTGCCTGATCGGTTTCGCGACCTCGGGCCTGCCCCGCGCGCAGATCGCCGCGAAGGCCAAGCATCCGGAGCGTTGTTTCGTCAATCATCCCTTCTTTCCTGCCTGGCGCGCTGTGCCGATGGAGGTGGTCCTCACGGACGACGAAGCGTTCTCTGCCAGGATGCTCGTGACCCTGCGTACTCTCGGCAAGGTTCCGGTCCCCACGGCCGACGTCGTGTGCTTTGCGGCCGACGACATCTTCTGCAACTACTGCGCGGAGGCGGCGCGGATTTTCACCGAGGGCAAGGCCAACCCGGAGCAGGTCGACAAGATCGTCAACGATGCGATTGGCGGGGGTGGACCCTTTCTGGTGATGGACCTGACTCGCGGCAACCTGCTCAACGTCAAGTGCCTGAAGCTGATGGAGGAGGCTCCCACGGGGAGCGAGTGGTTTGCGCCGCCGGCGATCTTCACCGAGCAGGCCAACACGCCGTGGCTCGACCCCAGGAGCCCGCGGGATGCGTCCCATGACGAGGCCCTCGCCAAGGATGTCCTCGACCGGATTCTCGCCGTGCTCCTCGCGCGGGCGTACTACGTTGTGGATAACGAGATCTGCACGCCGAGGGAACTGAACTGGCTGACCCGTACGGCGCTCGGGTTCTCGAAGGGGTTGCTGGACCTTGCCGAGGAACTCGGTGCCGATCGCGTGCACGAGCTTTGCACCTCCTACGCGGCCAGAACGACGGGTTTCGAGGTGCCCAAGAGCATTCTCGACAAGCGTCTCTCGCGCTTCGCGCGAAACGTCTCGGTGGATCGGGACGGCGATCTCGCCGTGGTTGCGGTGCAACGGCCGGAGGTCCTCAACGCGCTCAACCACGAGACGATGGAGGAACTCGACGCCCTCTTCGCTCAGCTCGACGAAGACAACGGCATTCGCGGCATCGTGCTCTGCTCTTACGATGGCTCGCTCGCCGGCGCGGACATCATGGAACTTGCGGAGCTCAAGACCCCCGAGGCCGCGGCGGACAAGTGCCGCCACGGGCACCGGATTCTGTCCCGCATCGCCGGAATGTCCAAGCCTGTCGTGGCCGCGGTCGCCGGCCCGGTCCTCGGCGGCGGCTCGGAACTCTCGATGGCCTGCCACGCGCGCGTGGTGGCCAGCAATCTGATGCTTGGGCAGCCTGAAGTGAACCTCGGGATCATTCCCGGCTACGGTGGCACCCAGCGCCTGCCGCGTCTGATCGGCTTCGAGCGCGCGCTCAAGCTCCTGCGTACAGGCGAGGCGATCGGCGCCAAGGACGCTTGTGCCTGGGGTTGGGCCAGCGGTGAGCCCTCTCTCAACCCGGTCGCGGCCGCCAAGCAGCTGATCCGGGATCACCTCGAAGGCAAGCAGACCCTCTCGGGCGTAGATCCCGCGCCGATGGACCTGCCCCAGGCCTTCCCGAAGGTCGACATCGGGCACCGTTCCCTCGCGATTGATGAGATCCTCATCGACGTGTTGCGGAGGGGACTCTCCAGTCCCCTCGAGAAGGGCCTCGAGATCGAGGCCGAGGGCTTCGCTCGTTGCAAGCGCACGATCGACTACGACATCGGCATGACGAACTTCATCCAGAACGGTCCCCGCGTCCCGGCGACCTTCATGAACGAATAGGCGGGCGGAACATGGCCAAAGACAAGAGCATCGTCATCCTCGACGGAGGGCGCCGGACCCCGAGAGCCGACATCCTCATCAAGAACCAGGAACCCGGACTCTTCTCGCGCTTCAGCACGACGCAGCTCGGTGGCATGGCCATCCGGTCGGCGCTCGAACACACCAAGGTCGATAAGGGGTTGATCGGACACGTCGTCATGGGCATGGCGTCCCATGCTCATCGCGACGCGATCTACGGGGCCCAGGGCATGCGCTGGCGCGGCGGCCTCGACGACGATGTCCCGGCGCTGACCGTGGCGCGTATCTGCGGCAGTGGCGCGGAGTCCATCGCCGTCGGTGCGGAGATGATGCTTGCTGGCGTCCGCCACGACAAGGCGCGGCCCTTCACCGTGGTGGGGGGAGCCGAGAGCATGCAGTACCACTTCAGCCTCTACAATTATCGAGGCCGGAAGGTCGGTGCCGCCGTCCAGAAGTACGGGCCGGTCGATGTCCGGGGATTGCCTTCGGGTACGCATTTGCAGGACTCGCTCCTGATGGGTCTCTACGACCCGGGAGCCCAGATGTCGATGGCCAACACCGCGGAGGAACTGGGCCGCCGCTACGGGATCACCCGCGAGGACGCGGACACCCTCGGTCATCGGTCCCATATGCGCGCGAAGCAGGCGCGGGATGCCGGTCACTTTGACGAGGAGATCGAGCCGGTCTCGGTCGTCGTGGATGCTGCGGAAGAGCCGGTGCTGGTGTCGTACGACACGCACATCATGGACAAGATCAACATGCAGAAGATGGCGCGGCTGCGCGCGGCCTTCGAGCCTGGAGGCATCATCACGGCGGGCAACGCCAGCGCGGTCGTCGATGGTGCGGCGGCGATGGTGATCGCCAAGCTCTCGGACGCCGAGACGCACAAAGCGAAGCCTCTCGTCCGCCTCGCCGGCATGGGGGTCGCCGCCTGTGATCCGCAGATCATGGGCTGGGGGCCGGTCCCCGCTGTTCGCCTGGCACTCGATAGTGCCGGCATCAAGGGGGCCGAGGTCGCCCGGGTCGAGCTCAACGAGGCCTTCGCGCCCCAGGCCCTCGCGTGCATCCGTGACTTCGAAGAGATGGGGATCGATCCCGAGAAGGTGAACCCGATGGGCAGCGCGATCGCCATGGGTCATCCCCTCGGTGCCACCGGCTCGATCCTCACCCTGACCTGTGCCTACGCGCTGCGTCGTGCGGGTGAGCGATACGGGGTGGTGACGATGTGTATCGGTGGCGGACAGGGTATCGCCCTCGTCCTCGAGTCCATGAACTAGAGCTGGAAACACGACCAGGAGATTTGCGATGTCCCTCGACTGGATCCCCCGCGACAACGAAAGCAAGGACCACACCCTCTTCGGCGACGAGCATTACGGCAGCGAAGCCCCGAGCACGAGCTACGAGAAGCGCCCGCTCATCGGGGCCGACGGGAAGGTGGTCGACGGTCTCTTTACAGCCTGGGTCACCCTGAACAACCCAGGGCAGTTCAACTCGTACACCACGGAGATGGCGAAGGGCGTGACCGCAGGCTTCAACGCGGCCTCGGGTGATCGCAGCGTCGTCGCGATCGTGTTCACCGCCGCTGGGGACCGCGCCTTCTGCACCGGGGGCAACACCAAGGAATACGCCGAGTACTACTCCCGCCGGAACAACGAGTACGGCGAGTACATGGACATCTTCAACGGCATGGTCGACGGGATCCTGAACTGCAAGAAGCCGACGATCTGCCGGGTCAACGGGATGCGGATCGCGGGTGGCCAGGAGATTGGCATGGCCTGCGACTTCACCATCGCCTCGGATCTCGCGATCTTCGGCCAGGCGGGCCCGAAGCACGGTTCGGCGCCGGACGGCGGGTCGACGGACTTCCTGCCCTGGATGCTCTCGATCGAGGACGCGATGTGGAACTGCGTGTCCTGCGAGATGTGGAGTGCCCACAAGATGAAGATGAAGGGCTTGATTACATCCGCGAAGCGCGCGCTGAAGATTGATGGCGAGTTCGTGCCGAACCCGCTGGTGATCACCGATCGCTACGTCGACGACGGCGAGATCGTCTACGGCGAGTTCAAGAGCGGCGAGGCCGCCAAAGCGGGCAAGGCGCTGCTCAAGAGCGGTCAGGTCGACTTCGAGCTGCTCGATGCGGAGGTGCAGCGCGTGATCTGGCGCCTGACGAACCTCTTCCCCGGCTGCCTGATGAAGTCGATCGACGGCATTCGTGGCAAGAAGAAATTCTTCTGGGACCTGATGAAGCTCCCGAACCGCCATTGGCTCGCGGCCAACATGTCCAACGAGGCCTTCCTGGGCTTCACGGCCTTCAATACCCGCAAGATCACGGGCACCGACACCATCGACTTCATCCGCTACCGGCAGGCGATTGCCGAGGGTCGTGAGATGGACGACGAACTCTTCGCGGAGGTGCTGGGCAAGCCCCTGTAGGGACCAGCCTGTAGGGACCAGCCTGTAGGGACCAGCCTGTAGGGACCAGTCCGAGCGGAGCGAGGCCGGTCGTGCGCTCACGAGCGTGCAAGGTCAGAGGGGTGCGAATCCCCTTCAGGCACGCGCTCTCCGGCCTGTAACTGACCT
>JANTFM010000094.1 GCA_024763475.1 Acidobacteriota bacterium
GTCCTCAGCGATTCGGGCGACGCCACCGACCGCATCGTCGCCTACGAGTTGGGGGTCGATGACTTCGTCGTAGCCCCCTTCTCGTCCCGAGAGCTGCTTCTCCGCGTTCGCGCGATTCTTAAGCACAAACTGAAAACCGATTTTTCGCCGACCTCGTCCGTGGTTCTGCGCTGCGGGCCCGTCGCTCTCTTCCACGAGGAGCACCGCCTCGTCGCCAGCGGCGAAGAGGCGATCCTCACCCGCACAGAATGTCGGTTGTTGCACCTGCTCATGTCACGGGCGGGACGAAGCCAGCACAGGGACAGCCTGATATCGGAGATCTGGAACAAGCCAACAGCCAAGAACTCTCGGCTGCTAGACGTCTACGTCTACAGGGTGCGGAAAAAGCTCGGCGCCGAAGCATCGCGATTGGAAACCGTGACCGGTTTTGGCTATCGATTTGCAAGCTAGTCCGAGTCCTGGAGCAAGGAGTTCGGCATGAGTATTCAAGGATCGCAACGAACTGCCCTAGACAGCTACTTAGCAAGCATTCGTGGAACAGAACTCCTTTCCGACCAGCAGGAGAGAGATCTCGCCAGGAAAGGCCAGCTGGGAGACATCGAGTCCTTGAACGAACTCGTCTCGAGAAACCTCTGCTTCGTCGTCAAGATTGCCAAGGAATACCGCCACCACGCCGTCCCGTTCGAAGATCTGCTCAATGCGGGAAACCTCGGCCTGATCCGGGCTGCGGAGCGATTCGATTCGGAACGTGGAAATCGCTTCATTACCTACGCGATCTGGTGGATCAGGAAGTGCCTGATCGAGGTCGTCAGCGAGCACGTCAGCATGATGCGGATTCCTCGGCACCATCTGCAGCGCACGAAACTCGTTCGAGAAACTGAGAAACGATTGCGGTCGGAACTGGGACGCGATCCACGAACTGATGAAATAAGTGAACAACTCGCGTTCACCGTAACACCAAACGACCACCTGCTCATGACCAGAGTCCGCTGGATCTCGATCGACGAACCAGCGCGGAAGGGTGACGAAGCCACTCCTCCCTTCAAGGACAGGCTTCCCTGCCCATCTACGGTTTCTCCGGAAACCAGGCTCCTCAACGGCGAATCCTCGGACCGTCTCGCTCGCGCTCTTTCGAGTCTTCCCTCCCGGGAGAGGATAGTCATCACCCACCGCTTCGGTCTGCGAGGTGCGACCGTACTCACCCTGCGCGAGATCGGTGAACTGGTTGGCCTGAGTCGCGAACGGGTTCGCCAATTGGAAAGCAGTGCGCTCCGCCGGCTGCGGCGCCTGCTGAGGAAATAGCCTGCGTGGTGCGCTCCGCCACCGTTCAGCGCTGTCTCCGCGCCACCTTCTCAACCTGCTCGAGGTAGCGTGCCACATCGTCACGCGAATCCAGGTTTTGGGCTCTCTTCAATAGCGGAATCGCCTCCGCAAACTTGGACTGCGCCACTAGGACTTCGGCATGACGTACGAGCGCGTTCGACTCGTGATCGTCGAGACGGCTCGCTCGCTCGAACACGAAAATGGCCTTCTCGTACTGCTGCGTGCGACCATAGTGCTGACCAAGCAGAATCAAGGCATCCCCGTCCAAAGGATCCAGTTCAACAATTCGCTCGAGGATCTTGATCACCTCTTCGCTATCGTCGCCCCTTGCCGCAGCGATGCGGGCTTCCACCTTCAGCAGTCTGGCCTCGTCCTTCTCATCGAACTCGCCGTTGCGAGCCTCCTTGACTTCGCTGAGCAGCCTCATCGCCTCATCGATCGCTCCGCGCTGGGCCAGGACTTCCACCCACCGAAGCGGCGTGGCAAGATCGGCGTCCTTGTCCAGCCTATAGGCCCGGCTGTACGCCTCTCCAGCGAGCGCCCACAACCTGGCATTAACGTAGATGTCGCCGAGAGTCCGTTCACTCTCGCTGGTCGCTTTGCCCATGCGCCGGATGATCTCGTAATTCTCGGCCGCTTTGAGAGCCTGGTCCATTCCGATGAACGCATTGGCCTGCATCAACCAGAACTCAGTCCGCTCCGGGTAACGCGTGATCAACTCTTCACAGAGAGTGACCGCCTCACCGTACTTGCGTTGCTTCATCACGCTGTGGGTCAGACCCACCTTCCAATCGAGCGTCTCTGGCGCGAGCAGGATCGCACTGCGGTACGCCGACTCGGCCGAAACGAACTCACTGACCATACTGTAGGAATAGCCGAGAAGACCGTAGGTCATTCCATCGCCACCCCCGAGCTCGATCACTTTGCTTAGCGAGGACAGGGCGTCTTCATAGTCGCCATTCCGCACCTGGATGAGACCCAGGTTCTTGTGTGCCCGCCGAAAAGACGGAAACTTCATCAGCGCGCCACGGTAGAGTTCAGCAGCGTGCGCGGTCTCATCCCGCTGAAAGAAGATGTTGGCTAGCGTGAAGTCGAAGACGGCGCTGGAGTCCGGCGTGATCGCCTCTTCGAGCCTGGATATCGCCTCCGTCTGATCGTCCGCGGAGAGTAGAGGAATGATCTCTTGCAGAGCCGCCCTCTCGATCGTCGACACCTGCGGCTCAATGTCGGCATTCACACCGAAACTGCCCATGAACTGCCTCTGGAAAGCCTCGTCCTTCCACAAGTCCAGGTTCTGGCCAGGGCCATCGCTCTCTGTCATGACGAACGACGCCGCCAGCAGAATCACGACCAGTACCACGAAGCCCGCCGAATTCGCTTTCTTCATCTTCCACTTCCTCTGGTCCGCAGCACGCTATCCCGCACTAAACGAGATCGGAATGCGAAGTTTGAAAGGCACTTTCTTGCCCTTCCTCTTCCCCGGTTCGAACTTCCACCGTCGCACAGCTTCGAGCGCCGCCTTCTCAAACGCTGCGTCAGTAGCGCGCTCGACGGACGCGTCGATAACGCGCCCCGATGTATCCACGCGGAAAGTGACCGTCACCGTTCCCTCGCGACCCTGCTCTCGGAGTTCCTGGGGATAGCGCGGCGGCTGCCGGAAGAGGACGCGGGGCTTCTGGTCCAAATCCGCCATAGAGAAGACTTCATCGATCGCGGATCCCGCGCCCTCAGCGCTCAACTTGCTGCTCACGTTGACAGCGAATTCCCCGAATCCCGCCCCGCCCATCCCAGGATTGAGCGCGAGTTCAAGCTGGCCGAGTTCCAGCGGTGGAGCCTCATCCGCCAAGCTCGGTGGCTCGATCTCCTCCTCCTGCTCGGGCTCCTCTTCCTCGACAAGTGGCGGGGGAGGAGGAGGTGGCAAGGCCACTGTCTCCGCGCCCTGGACCCATAGATCCCTCTCCGGAGGAGCTCCTATCGCTTGCATCACGGGGAGAACGAGGAAGAGGGTGACGGTAAAGGACGCAGATAGCAATCCCACGAATAGGTATTGAGCGATCGTGCCAATCCGACCCTTGCCCTTGTGAAAGTCCATTCTGGTCTCCTCTTGCCCCGGAATCGGGCAGGCCTGGCTATCTTTGCTTCGCACGAGTCGCGATACTGACCTTCTCCGCTCCACCGAGCTTGGCCTCGTCGATGACCCTAATCATCAGAGCGGCCAGAGCCTGCTCGTCGGCCTGTACGATCACCGGTACCTTTTCTTTCTGGAGCATCCGTTTGACGAGAGGCTGCACACCCGCAATTCCGATCTCGCGCCCGCCGTAGACGACTTCGCCCTTCGCGGTGACAGCAATCATGATGCTGTTCTTCTCCAAACTGATCGACGAAGCCGCCTGGGGCTTGTCGACCTCGACACCCGTCTCCTCGACAAAGGTCGTCGTCACGATGAAGAAGATCAGCAGGATGAAGACGCAGTCGATCAGCGGCGAGATGTCGATCCCGTCGGCCTCTTCCTCGCCTGCGTGAAGTTGCCTAAACCTGCTCATCGTCTCGCTTCTCCTGCTGCTTGACTGCTTTCCGCAGCCTCTTCTTTGCTTTCTTCATCGCTTTGATGTATCGCTGTGCACACACGGTCTCGACGTGCGCCAGAAACGACTCGTATCGATCACGTTCGCGGGAAAGGTGGTACTGCAAGAAGAGGCCAGGAATAGCAATAACCAGCCCTGTCTCGGTCGTGATGAGTGCCTCGGAGATGCCACTCGCAACTAAGTTCATGGTCTTCTCTCCGCCAGAACCTGTCGCGAGTGCAGCAAATGTACTCAACATACCCGTCACGGTCCCCAGAAGCCCGAGCAACGGCGAGACGCTGACGGCCCGCCTCATGAACTTCAGGTCTCGACCATAGGGCACGATCATCGCTCCGTGAATCTCTGCGAAGCGACTGCTCATATCATGCAGGTCGTCGGCTCCTGCAACGAAGCCGATCAATTCCCCGAGTCGTCCCTTCCTCTCTTCGGGATGATTCAGCCAGCGGCGCCAGACCTTCTCCTTGACCTTGGGGGCCCCGCGGCGACTGAAGGCAATCCAGACGTTCGTCCCGATGGCGAACAGGAACAACGCGTTCGCCGCCAAGGCATACATCGCCCAGCCACCGGCCACCCAGATCGAGGCCGACTCCCTGAGCAGGCCCTCAAACATGACCCTGTGCCGCAGCTTCCACCTTCTGCTCGGGTGTTGCCAGAGAGATCCGATTCACGAAGGAGATCGCTGATTTCTCCATCCCATCGACGACGCGTCGCGCCCTTCGCGAGAGATACGCGTGAAGCAGGAGGGCAGGGATCGCTACGATCAGGCCGAATTCGGTCGTCACGAGGGCCTCTGAGATACCCGAGGAGAGCACCTTGGGATCGCCCGCACCGTGGATCGTCATCAGTTTGAAGGTATTGATGATACCGGTCACGGTCCCCAGCAGGCCGAGCAGCGGCGCGGAGGCGGCGCTGATCGAGATGAAGGAAAGGAAGCTCTGCAAGCTGAGGCGGGTCTCGAGCATCTTCTCGAACATCACCTCCTCTACGAGTTCCCGGGGTTCATCAACATGCTCGATGCCCTTGCCCAGCATGAGACCGAGCGGTCCACCCATTCTCCGGACCAGTTTCTTTGCACTCTTGAACTCGCTCTTCGCAAGATGATTGTAGAGCGGAGTGAGGGCACGTTTCGTCGGCATCCGAATGCGAATGAGCTGGACCCATTTTAGTAGGGCCACGACCAGAGAAGCGCTAGCCAGCAGCAGGATGGGTATCATGACCGGGCCACCCTTCTTCATGTGTTCGATCATGGTGTCTTGGCTTTGTGCAACTTTCTTCGCATTGCCGAGGGTCGGATCGATGGGCAGCATCCCCGACCCTGACGTAACGAGGGACTTGACAGCTTCCACGTATTCCAGCCGTTCGAATGGCCCCAAGCTCGGCTCGAGCGAGCCCAAACGCTGATCGGCCGCCCCGGCTCCCACGTCACCCTTGCCCGCAAACACCGCCACCGGACCGAAGATCGCATAGGTCACGTCTTGCACCTGGCCATCCGCCGAGATCCCGCGTCCTGCGAAGGTCTGACCCCCCACCGCCTTTTCCAGACGCCTGATGGATGTCGTGACGAGATTGAGTTGGGCCGCGAACGACTGCTCTGGCGTTAGTTCGCCGTTGTGGAGCGCGTTGTGCGCCTCATTGATCACATCGTGATAGCGGGATAGTTCAACGATATGGACCCGCGTCTCGAAGTTCCTTGCGTACTCATCCAACAGGTTGAGCAGGTAGCGTTCCTCCTCGTGATTCGAGTCGAGCGCGGTACGCATGTTGTTCAGATCGAGATTGCCGGTGTCGAGCTTGTGGCGAAGCCGTTCTTGTTGCCGCCGCAGTTCGACCAGCCTCCTCTCCGCACTGGAGAGTTTCCGCGACAGAGGAAGCTTTGCCTCCGCTACCCGTTCACGGAACGCCGCCAAATCAGCAAGACTCTTGTCGAGGTCCTCCTTGACGGAGGTCGAGGTCTTGCCGAGAGACGCCTCTTCGCCCAACACCAGCGCAGGCAGGAAGCAGAAGCTCAACAGGATCGCAACCAGCATCGTCTTGCGGCCTGAGATCCGATGCGTGCTCTGTCGTCTGATCATCGCCATCACTATTCACCTAATGTATTTTCGCGGGCAACGGCACGTACTCAGGCACCTGCTCGCTGTTGAGAATCGCGATTACTTTTAGTACTTGAGGGGCGAAGCTGTCTGAGGGCTCCCATGCCCAACCCTTGCCCGTAGGGACTCCGATTCCCGCCCGCTTGCCATCCGGAGTTGCGAAGTAGGCCAGGCCAAGTCCCACGTAGACCGTCTTGACCTCGGCCATCTTGCCGTCACTCAAGGTGCGCACCTCGCTGATGACCGTGATGTTCTGATTGAACTTGTTGACCTCGTTCAGGATTCCGATCACGTTCTGATAGCGCTGGGAGAGGAACTGCTTGGACTTTGCAGGATCCTCCGGAATTCTCTGCACCAACGGTGACAACCGGTCTCGAACAGATGCAGGAAGAAGCTCGACCAGCGCGAGGGTCTTTCGCTCGAGGTCGGGAATGCCGTCGCTGAGAGCGCGGGACGCTTTCTTGAGGATCTTCTCCTCGGCGATCAACTCCCGGCGCTTCTTGGCAGTCTCTTCGATTCCGGCCCGGGCCTCCGCGATTCGTCCTTCGACCTGAGAGACCTGGCTCTCCACAATTGCGATCCGCTGTTCGAGGACCTCTTGGCCGTAGGCCCAGTCCCGCTTCTCCTCGGAGAGAATCTGCTCGGCCTCTACCCACTTGCCGAGCGTATCCCGGGTGGACTCCAGGAGCTTCCGATCGGCAGCATGCTCATCGGCGAGAACGGAGGAGGCCGCCAAGGCGGCAAAGAGCATCAGGGTGATTCCTAGTCGCTTGAATATCGTTTTCATGGGGTTCTTTCTCGCCCGTGCGCATGGCAGCGGGGTGGCGTGCGTGTCACAAAATTCTTAACTTCTGCGTTCCCCTACATTCGCCTTACTTTGCTCACCACTTCCATGAGAGCGAAACCTTGTAGCGAGTAGAGCTTGCCTTGAGGGTCTTGATTTCCTCGGCTCCTGTCGGTGTCCGAAAAACGGTCTCGTCATCGGAGCCAATTAGACCTCTCGCCTTGACATCCAGGGCCAAGCGCTTGCCGATCTTCTGACTGATTCTCAGGTCCAATCCGTCGGTGGGCAGCTGAAAGACGTTGGGGACTCCCCCCGTCTCCACGTCGCCTCGAGCTGCTCCGGTAACAAGAGTCTCTCCGCCACGATTGTAGAAGACGCTCGCGGTGGTTCCCGTCTTCTGGTTGTCAAAACTAAGTCCGAGATTGAAGAGGAAATCGGGCTGACCAAGCAGCCGACGCTTGTCCTGATCGAGCGAGAACGCAGCCAGACTTGCGCGCTCCTCTTCGGGAACGATAACTTCCGACTCGATCCAGGTGTAGTTCGCGTTGAAGGTGAAGAGCTCAAGCCAGTCAGCGATCAGGCGGAGCGGTACGCGACCCTCGGCCTCGAATCCGAAGATGCTTCCTTGCTCGAAGTTGACCGGTTGGATGAAGTTTCGCCCGGCAGCTCCGAAACTGAGGAACTCGATCGGATCCGCGATGTCCTTGTAGAAGACACTGAACGCGAGAACCTCGCCGGGTTGGTAGAACCACTCCCAGCGAAGGTCGTAGTTCGTGATCTTGGAGATCTGGAGTTCGGGGTTTCCGACGAATTCGTCGCCAAACAAGAACTCCTCAGTGGCCACGGGGGCCAATTCCCGGAAGGTAGGCCGCGCAATGGTATGACTATAGGAGGCCCTGATCTTCATCTCGGAACTCAGCTCGTAGGATGCACTGATTGCGGGCAACCACGTCTTGTCGACGACCTCCGCCAGTCCTTCTTCTGCGGGGACGAGAACGACGGCCCGGTCGCCGGTCTGTTGGACCTCGATCACCTCGAGGCGCCCGTCGCGGCGCGTCGGCACAATGGCCAACTCAGTGGACTCGAAGCGTGCTCCACCTGCAATCTGCCACCGCTGGCCGAGAGGGAGCTCCACCATCCCGTAGAACGCGCTGATCGTCTGGTCCCCTGTGTAACCCACATCATTTCCCAGCGGCGTGATCGTCCATAGCAACTGGTTGTCCGCCACGTGCGGCGAGTCCACATTGGACGCGAGACCGATCCGCGAAGAATCGAGGAAGATATCACTCCAGAGACCCTCGGGATTGGTAGTGGCCCAACGCGCAATCGCGCGATTCTCTGCGCGCTCCGGATTCCGGCAGCACTGCCGAGATGGGAAGTCGTAGTAGAACGAGTCCTGCTTGTAGGCCCGATCGGTGCTTTCGATGTACGCACCCAGCTTGAGTTCCGCCTCGGGATTGCCCAGAACAACCAAGGGAATCCTCAGATTCGAAAGGAATACGGTGCCATCCTCCTCGATCTCGCGGAAGATCCGCCGCGTGCTCTGTGAGGGTGAGATCCCGGACGTGCGGAACAACGCAGTGCCGCGCTGATCTTCGACATCGTAGGACCAGAAGTTTCGAAAGAAGCGGGTGTCCGGCTCATCCTGGCGGGTCAGGTTGTATGCTGCAGACCAGTCAACGCTCATCGAGGGGATCCGTAGCACATCATTGAATCGATGCTCTCCTCGAAGCTGAAGAGAGCCGACGGTGCGCTCGCGGTAGTGCAGACTCTGGTTCTGGATCAGCTGCAACAGTTCGGGTGTGCTTCCGTTGTCCTGGACCTGGAAACGAGCCTCGTCCTCTGCACCCTGGTTGCCGATCAGAGTCAACGAGTACTCGTGGTCTTCGTGCGGCTTGTAGAACAGGGCCCCGAGCCCTCCGAGGAGCACACTGTCCACTCCTTTGCTGTCCTTCCGGGGACGAAGAACGCTCATGGAACCGTCGCTGGTCGTAACTCCGACGTGGTTGTTGACCCCCTCGTCATAGAACGAGTACTTGTGATTGTAGGTCAGCGCTCCAATGACTCCAAGAACACCTTCCTCACCTGCGTTGAAGCGATTGCCGCTGACGACGCTGAACGAGCGGCCCGGAGCCGGAGCCTCGCGTCTGGTCCCAATGACGGGCGAGAATCCACGCGTCAGCGCGTCGTACGCTCGAGACGCCGCCAATTGATCGTCAGGGGTGGTCGGTCGATAGCGGATGGAACCAAAGGGGATAGGCAGTTCCGTCGACGCCGACGCGGGCAACGCACGATCCGCCCCGGAGAATCCCAGAGAGGGAGCTCCCCCACCCTCGTAAGAGAGGAACTTGTCGTTTCCCGTCGCGAGCGAGTCGTGCTCCACGCCGGTAGAGATCGACAACTCGTATCCCTCGGGAACGGTCTTCGTCTTGATGTTCACGCCACCGCCAGTGAAATCACCCTGGAGATCTGGCGTGAAGGTCTTCATCACCGTGACGCTTTCCACGGTTCCGGTGGGGAAGAGATCCACCTGAACTGCCCGGCGGCGCGGGTCCGAGCTCGGAACCCGGATGCCATTCAGCGTAGTCCCCGTGTAGCGGTCACTCAGGCCACGGACCGTAGCGTACTTGCCTTGGACCACGGAAGCCCCCACCACCAGCTTCAAAGCCCCAGCCACATCACTGACACCTGCCTTCTTGAGCAGCTCGGAAGAGATCGCGTCCTGGAGATTCACCGCCGCCGCCCGAAGCTCCAGCAACGCCATCTCCGTGCCGGCCAGCAGGTCGGTGCCCGTGACGATCATCTCGTCCATCTCGATGACTTCGGTGGCCAGGTCGACTCGAAGATCCGCCATCCGACCGGTGGTCACGATGATGTCGGGTAGAACCTTGCGCTGAAAACCGGCCTTTCTGAAAACCAGGCTGTACTTTCCTGTAGGCAGGTTCTCGAACACGAAATCTCCACTCGAACTCGTACGAGTTGTCAGGTTCTTCTCAACCAGAACCACCTGAACACCAGCGAGCGGTACATCGAAGTCCAGATCGTATACGACGCCCCGAACCCCCCCGGTCATCACCTGCGCGGTCGCCGGAGGCGCCACGGCCAACGCCATCAGGATGAGGACCCAGAGGCGAAGCTCCGGGTGGCTGGGCGTCGCTACCACGGGTCGCCCAGTCCCTCGAAGATCGCGACCAGGCGATCACGGTTCGCCTCCTCGAGGTCTCGACCCTCGCGCCCGACGGCTCCGCAGATCGCAACCGCCGCAAGAGCCCTCGGCCGCGCGTTGTCCAGCGCGCTTGCCCCGACAAGCGCCTCGCCCAACAGCTCTCGGGCGAGTGCGCGCTCCCCCGCCTCGCGAGCCGCCATGGACAATACCGCGCTCAGCTCCGGCCGCTCGATCACCGGAAGGTGCACGAGTCCAGTCCGCGCCCCCAAGATCACCTCGCGCGCCCGCTCGACATGGCCGGCCTCCGCGAACGCACGAGCAAGTCGAGCGCTCATATGTGCCTTTACACCTGTCGTCGGAGCTATTGCCCCGACCAACGTCTCGACGGACGAAAGCAGGGCCTCGGATTTCTCAATCTCGCCAAGATCCCGGTATTCTTTCTCAATGCTCAGAAATGCTTCGATCTTCTTCCAGCCCGCGATGCGGTCCGCAGCCGCGGAAGCCTTCGACAGCAATTCCTTGCGCTGATCCCGATCAAGGGCATCGAGGTCCAGCATCGCGAGATAGCCGCGGGTCTGCCACCAGCTGTCATAGATATCCTTGGACGCGTCCAGCGAGGCCAGCTGCGTCAGAGCCTCTTGATAGGTCCCCGAGCGAGCCAAGATCATCGCGCTCATCGACACGCTTCGGCCTTGGTACTGTCGATCCGCTTTTGCCAGAGCCGCCATGATCCTCTCGGCAGCGTTGATATCGCCAATCGCCACGTTCGCGTCAGCAATATATGAGTCGACTCTCGGACCGTACCAACCCTCGGCCTCTCCTCTCGCTTTCCGGGCAAGGTCGAGCGCTTTCCGTGCGTTGACGACCTGGCCGGCCTGAGCCAGCGCCTCCGCAAGTCTGGCGAATGCGACCCCGCGACGCCAGCCCTTGATCCGTGCGGCCTGCCGATAGGCCTGATCGTAGTCGCCGATCCTCGCGTAGTCATAGACCAGTGTCTGTTGTGCACGCGCCATGTCCTTGGTATCGCTGACGATGGCCGAGGCAAAGCGGAAGCCCATATCGAGCGTGTCTCTCCCTTCCGGATGCGGGCTCGCCAGCGTCAGGGCTGATACAAGGAAGAGAAGCGGCACGAGAGTCCGGGCCGTTGCTCTGCCACCTCGGAGTCTGAACTCAGTATTCGTTATCAAGGATCATTCCTCCCTACTGCCCCACGTCGCCAAGATCCGCGAAACGCACCGGGAATACGAAACACTGGGCAGGGAGCACAGAACTCCTCGCCCAGTCGAGATGCACCTGGCGATTGGCCTCCGCCTTTCGGCGGAGGCTATCGCTATGAAAAACGCTACGGAGCAGAACGTTCCGTGCCGTTGGAAGTGATACCGAGGGACCCCGAACCGCAGGCATTCTGGCCGCGGCTCAAGTAGAAGAACGCGCTTCCGCTGAGCGGCGTGTCAGTGTCCGTTGCAAACAGATCCGTGTCATCGTCTTCGACGAAAGTCGAGCCTGAGAAGTCCGCGGCATCCGTCGAACGCAGGAGATCGTAGGCGTAAACGTTGATTCCGCAGGCGGGGCCTTCCCATACGAGCTTCGTCTCGTTCAGGAAGAGGAGGTTTGCGGTGTTGTCCGGAATCGCGTCCGGAGCTGTCGCGAGGTCGCAGGTCGGGAAGTAGCCCAACCGGGACAAACCTGTCCAGCAGCTGGCCCAGTTGTCGCCCGGGGCGAAAGCGCCCTGGTAGGCAGCCGCGGAGAAGAACCCGTCGGCCTGAGTGCGGTTGCTTGCGAGAAGCGCGCCGCTCGCCGCGGGGCGCGGGTCAACGCTAACGGTCTGATCCGGCACCGCGGGATCGAACGCCAAGTCCTCGCGGACCAGGGTGCGAATCGGGAGGGCCTGCGCGCAGTCCAGGTAGTCGTTGTCAAGATCCGGGTTGGTGAACATCCCGTTGTCGAAGTGATCCTTGCCCGAGCTTCCACCGTAAGTGGTGCAACCGGCGGTGCAGAGGCTGCCGTCGCCCAGGGCCTCCTGGCGACCGACACAATAGAAGGTGTTGTCTTCGAGTTCGAGCTGGAAGTCCGAGGACGGTCCGACGTGGAATTCATTGTCGAACACCGAGGAGTAGGCGCTGACAGCGCGCTCGGCGGAGGTTCCAGTCGAACCGGCGAGGCCTTCGATCAGCACCGTGGCACCGCCGAAGTCCAGAAAGGCGCTGTTGTAGTAACGGCTTCCCGCGTTGTCACGGATGTGCAGCACCGTGTTCTTGTTCGCACCGTCAAAGCCCTTCTGGCCGTGACCGATGTAGGTCGCATTGTAGATCGTCGGGATCGCGTAAGGCTGCGAGTCGTCGGGGGAGTTTCCACCGTCGTGCTCACCACCCTTGTCCGACTTGTCAGCGCCCGTACCGGGAATTCCCTGGAGG
>JANTFM010000095.1 GCA_024763475.1 Acidobacteriota bacterium
CCTTCAAGAGCGCTAAGTATCACCAACTTGGCAAGCTGCCAGAGTCTGAGGGCACCCTCGGATTTTGCCGAGGACCCGCCGTTTGTTGGGGGGTGGGCTAACCGCGAGCCGCGCGGAGGATCGCTTTCCATTCCGCCGGCGAAACGGGCATCACCGAGAGGCGGTTCCCCCGCCGCACCAGGGGCAGATTCTCGAGGCCGGGCATCTCGCGCATTTCATCCAGGCTGAGCAGGCGAGGGAACTTCTCTGCGAACGCGAGGTCGACCATGAACCAGCGAGGAGACTCCGGAGTGGCCTTGGGGTCGTAGTAGCGCGAATTCGAGTCGAACTGCGTGTGATCCGGATAGGACTCCCGGACGACCGTGGCCGTACCGACGACTCCTGGCGGCTTCGTGTTCGAGTGGTAGAAGAGCACCCCATCGCCGAGTTTCATCTCGTCCCTCATGAAGTTGCGGGCCTGGTAATTGCGGACACCCTCCCAGTGGGCGCGTTGCTCCGCTTCGGCGGCGAGGTGGTCGATCGAGTAGACCTCGGGTTCGGACTTGACGAGCCAGTAAGCTGCCATCGCGCGTCTCCTGTGACTTTCTTCGGCGGCGAAGAGAGGTATACCATACGTTGGATAGTGATCCGCACTCATCGGCGCACAAGCCGTCGTGCCCGGAGATACACCATGTGCTGGGATGTGACCCGGCGAATCCGAGAGGGAGATCTCTGTGCAACGCCCGCAACCGAGTTACGAGCACTGCCTGATCACGGGCGCCTCCTCCGGAATCGGCGCGGCGTTCGCGAGGGCGCTCGCGCCGAGGGCAGGGGTATTGACCCTGGTGGCCCGGCGGGAGGAACGGCTGAACAGCCTTGCGCGGCTGCTCGAGAGCAAGAGCCAGGTGCGCTGCGAGGTCATCGCGCTCGACCTGGTAAAGGAATCTGGCGTTTCCGACCTGCTCGTCGAAATGCAGAAGCGTTCCCTGCCGAGTGTGCACCTCCTGGTCAACAACGCGGGCTATGGTCGCGTTGGGCGCTTTGGAGACTTTCCCTTCAACGACTATCGTGAGATGTTCGAACTCAACATGAGGGTGGCGGCTGAGCTTCTCTATCGCCTCTTGGACGACCTTCAGGAGGGGCCGGGGCGAGGTGTCATCAACGTGGCGAGCGCCGCAGGATTTCAGCCGATCCCCTACTTCGCGCCCTACGCCGCGACCAAGGCTTTTCTGCGCAGCCTCTCCGCCGGGGTCGCGGAGGAGCTTCGCAGCTCGGGCACCCGCAGTCTCAGTTTCTGCCCGGGGCCGGTGGAAACCGAGTTCGCGAAGGTCGCCAGCCTCGAGAGCGGCTTCGCGAAGCCAGGCGCGAGGGCCGAAGAGGTCGTACAGATCGCCCTGGGCGCGTATGAAAAGGGACGTCTCGAGGTGGTGCCGGGACTCATCAACCGCTTACTCGCGTGGTCTACGCGTTTCGCTCCTCTGAGCTTGGTTCTCAAAGTGAGCGCCTTCGTGCTGAAGCGGGAGATTGGTGGACCCTCGGGAACTGGCCCGGCCATACATTGAACCCTTCGGCCGGAGGGGGCGCCATCAGGTCCGCACGATTCGACGGTTTCAGCCTTCAACGCACGGCATCGAGGCACTCCGGGACATCGTTTTTCGCGTTGTTGACGAGGGTGCTGACCGGATGGAAAGCAACGCGATCCACCGGGCAGGGGACGAGCAACTTCGCGATATCGGGCTGTTTTTCGCAAGTCTCACCCAGCCAGGGGCCGAAAGCCTCTCGAGGGAGGATCACTGGCATCCGGTGGTGGATCCCGGCGAGATCGGAGTTTGCGGCGCAGGTCAAGATGGTGCAGGTCTCGATCGGGGGCGTGCTTGCCGCCTGCCATGACTCCCAGAGCCCAGCGAACACGAAGGGGTCCTTGCCCACGGCGGGATGAATCAGAAAGGGCTGTTTTCGCGAGCCTTCCTTACGCCATTCATAGTAGCCGCTGGCCGGGATGAGGCAGCGACGCGACCTCATCGCCGAGCGAAAGGAGGGCTTCGTGGCGGCCGTCTCCGCACGGGCATTGATCGTTCTCGCTCCAAAGCTCAGTTCTTTGGCCCAGGGGGGAACGAGTCCCCAGCGCAGTGAGACAAGGTCTCTCCCGGGCGATCCGGGGAGCTTCCGGACAGCGAGCAGCTCCTGGGTCGGCGCAATGTTGTAGTGCGGCGTGCAGACCGCTTCCTCCCGGAGCCCAAGGAGGCGTGCCAGGACAGCGCCGGAACTCATCTGAACGAAGCGTCCACACATGATCCGACTATAGTCCAGTTTTCTGTCGCCATTCTCCTTTGACGAAGCACCCAGCCGTGATTACTATTTAGTTTGCAGTTAAACGCTTTGGTCCGCACTCTAACCCATTCGGACCCCAAGATACTGAAAATAATCCACTTGGAGGGCTAGAAATGAAACGCCCCATGGTCACCATCGACGGCAATGATGCCGCTGCGCGCGTGGCCCACAAGGTAAACGAGGTCATCGCCATCTATCCGATCACTCCCTCATCCGGCATGGGTGAGCTCTCGGATGAATTCTCCGCCAAGGGCGAGAAGAATATCTGGGGAACGATTCCTCACGTGGTCGAGATGCAGAGCGAGGGAGGGGCGTCTGGCGCGGTTCATGGCGCGTTGCAGAAAGGCGCGCTGACGACGACCTTCACCGCGTCCCAGGGGCTGCTCTTGATGATCCCCAACATGTTCAAGATCGCCGGCGAACTGACATCGACGGCTTTTCACGTGTCGGCCCGCTCGGTGGCGACCCACGCCCTGTCGATCTTTGGCGATCACAGTGATGTGATGGCGGCGCGCTCCACCGGCTGGGGCATGCTGGCATCCGGCTCGATCCAGGAGGTGCACGACTTCGCGTTGATCTCCACGGCGGCCACCCTGGCGTCGCGCGTGCCCTTCGTGCACTTCTTCGACGGCTTCCGCTCCTCCCACGAGGTCAACAAGATTCACGAACTCGAGCTCGATGAAATGCGAGCCGTGATCGACGAGAAACACGTCCTGGCCCACCGAGCGCGGGGGCTCAATCCCGATAAGCCGGTCCTGAGGGGCTCGGCCCAGAACCCTGACGTCTTCTTCCAGGCTCGCGAGACCGTGAACCCCTACTACGAAGCGTGTGCCGGGCATGTCGCGGAGACCATGGAGCGCTTTGCCAAGATCACAGGCCGGGAATACCGTCTCTTCGACTACTACGGTGCCCCGGATGCGGAGCGTGTCATCATCATGATGGGCTCTGGTGCCGAAGCGGCTCAGGAGACGGTTGAATATCTCGCCGGTTGCGGCGAGAAAGTCGGTTTGGTCAAGGTGCGCCTGTTCCGGCCTTTCTCGATCACCCATCTGCTGGAGGCGCTGCCGAGGCAGGTCAAAGCTATTGCCGCCCTGGATCGGACCAAGGAGCCGGGCGCGACCGGAGAACCACTCTACCTGGATGTCGTGGCCGCCCTGGTGGAAGCGGCGACTTCGGGACAACTCGAAGGCGCGGCCCTTCCGCGGGTCATCGGTGGACGCTACGGACTCAGCTCGAAGGAATTCACCCCCGCCATGGTCAAGGCCGTGCTCGACGAACTGGGCCGCGAGACGCCGAAGACTCACTTCACGGTCGGCATCATCGATGACGTGACCCACACCAGTCTCGAAGTGGACGAGAGCTTCCGCGTCCCGAAGGAGGGCATGGTCCAGGCGCTCTTCTACGGCCTGGGTTCGGACGGTACGGTTGGCGCGAACAAGAATTCGGTGAAGATCATCGGTGAGGGCACGGAGAACTACGCCCAAGGCTACTTCGTCTACGACTCGAAGAAGGCCGGAGCGGTCACCGTATCCCACCTGCGGTTCGGACCCAACGCGATTCACTCGACTTACCTGTTGGACCAGGCGAACTTCATCGCGTGCCATCAGTGGGTCTTCCTCGAGCGCTTCGACCTGCTCGACAAGGCCACGGAAGGGGCGGTTTTCCTGCTCAACAGCCTCTACGGACCTGACGAGACCTGGAATCAACTCCAGCGGGTGCATCAGAAGCGGATCCTCGACAAGAAGCTGAAGGTCTACGTCATCGACGCCTACGCGGTGGCGAAGAAAGCTGGCATGGGCGGCCGGATCAACACGATCATGCAGACCTGCTTCTTCGCGATCTCGGGAGTGCTGCCGAAAGACGAGGCGATCGCCAAGATCAAGGGCGCCATCAAGAAGTCCTACGGCGCAAAGGGGGACGCCATCGTCGAGCAGAACAATGCGGCCGTCGACATGGCGATCGAGAACCTGCACGAGATGAGGATTCCTGTCGAGCTCACAAGCCAGCTCGAACTGCACCCTCCCGTGCCGTCCCATGCACCGGACTTCGTGCAGAAGGTTACGGGAACGATCATCCAGGGCAAGGGAGACCAGATTCCCGTGTCGCTGATGCCTCAGGACGGCACCTTCCCGACGGGCACGGCCCAATACGAGAAGCGCAACATCGCGCTGACGATTCCCGTATGGGACCCGGATACCTGCACCCAGTGCGGCAAGTGTTCCATGATTTGCCCCCATGCGGCCATCCGGCAGAAAGCCTACGAGGGAACTCAGCTCGACTCTGCTCCGGAGACCTTCAAGTCCATCGCGTACAAGGGGAAGGAGTTCGCGGGGTTCCGTTTCACGATCCAGGTGGCTCCCGAGGACTGCACCGGGTGTGGGCTTTGCGTCCACGTCTGCCCGGCCAAGAACAAGAAGGAGCCGCGCCTGCGCGCCATCAACATGGAGCCACAGATCCCGCTGCGCGAGACCGAGGCGGCGAACTACGACTTCTTCCTCGCCCTTCCAGATCCGGACCGCAGCGTGGTCAAGGTGAAATCGGTGAGCGGCTCCCAGCTGCTCAGGCCGCTCTTCGAGTACTCGGGAGCCTGCTCCGGTTGTGGCGAGACGCCCTACGTCAAACTGCTGAGTCAGCTCTTCGGTGATCGTGCCGTGATCGCCAACGCCACCGGTTGCTCCTCGATCTACGGTGGCAACCTGCCGACGACGCCCTGGACCGTGAACGGTGACGGCCGCGGTCCCGCCTGGTCCAACTCTCTGTTTGAAGACAACGCGGAGTTCGGACTTGGATTCCGGCTGACCGCAGACAAGCACAGCGAGTATGCTCGAGAACTCCTGGCCGGTCTGGCCGAAGCTGTCGGCCCCGAAGCGGCACGAGAGATCCTCGACGCCGAGCAGGACAGCGAAGCCGGAATTTCGGCTCAGCGGGAACGGGTTGCACGCCTGCTCGACACGTTGGCAACGATTGATAACCCACAGGCTCGGCAGCTCGAGAGCCTGAGCGGGAACCTGGTCAAGCAAAGTATCTGGATCGTGGGCGGTGACGGTTGGGCCTACGATATCGGCTACGGCGGCCTGGATCACGTCCTGGCGTCGGGTCGAAACGTCAACGTTCTCGTACTCGATACGGAGGTCTACTCCAACACGGGAGGACAGATGTCCAAGGCGACTCCCTACGGGGCGATCGCCAAGTTTGCAGCCGCGGGGAAACCCCAGGACAAGAAGGATCTCGGGATGATGGCTGTCGGCTACGGGAACGTCTACGTCGCCCAGATCGCCATGGGCGCCAACGACGTGCAAACGGTCAAGGCCTTCCTGGAAGCAGAGGCCCACGACGGGCCGTCGCTGATCATCGCGTACTCCCATTGCATCGCACACGGAATCAAGATGGGGGCAGCAACCGACAACCAGAAGCGGGCGGTCAAGTCGGGGCACTGGCCCCTGTACCGCTACAACCCGGCCCGTTCCCGGCAGGGGCGGAATCCGATGCAGCTCGACTCCCGCAAACCACAGCTCCCGATCGAGGAGTACATGTGGGCGGAAGCGCGCTTCAAGATGCTGGCGAAGATGGACCCGGCGCGGGCGAAACATCTCGCAGCATTGGCGCAGGAGGCTGCCGACGAGCGTTGGGCGCGCTACGAGTACATGGCGGCCCGGGAATTCGGCGGGGGCGAAGGCTAGCCCCGTCATACATCGAACATGACGTGTCTGCGGGAGCTCCCGAGTTGCTGCCGGCGCTGATCACCCGCGAGGGAAATGATCATGGATTTGCGAACAAAGTACCTTGGACTCGAGCTGAAGAACCCGCTCGTGCCTTCCTCTTCTCCTCTCTCCAAGCAGCTCGACTCCCTGCGGCAGCTCGAGGATGCAGGAGCCAGCGCGATCGTGCTCTACTCCCTGTTCGAGGAGCAGATTGAATTCGACGGCATGGAGATGGATCACTACCTGGAGTACGGCTCGGAAAGTTATTCCGAATCGGTTAGCTTCTTTCCCCAGCCACAGGAGTTCGTCAGGGGGCCAGAGGAGTATCTCGAGCACATCCGGGAAGCGAAGGAGTCCCTCGAAATCCCCATCATTGCCAGTCTGAACGGAGCGTCCGCAGGGGGCTGGGTGGAGTACGCGAAGCGCATCGCGGAGGCCGGCGCCGATGCCCTGGAACTGAATATCTACTTCCTGCCCACGGACCCGCAACAGCCGATCGGCGAGATTGAAGAGACCTATCTCGATATCATCACCGAGGTGAGTCGCACGATCGACCTGGCCCTGACTGTCAAGCTGCATCCTTTCTTTTCTTCGCTACCGTCGATGGCGCGGCGGATGGTGGAGGCCGGGGCGAACGGTCTCACGCTCTTCAATCGCTTCTATGAGCCGGACATCAATCCGGAGAAGCTCGAGGTCGAGGCCGAGCTGGACCTGAGTTCCGCTTTCGAGTCCCGGCTTGCTCTGCGGTGGATCGGTATTCTTCATCAGCGCGTCAGGGCGGACCTCGCGGCCAGCACCGGGATCTACACCGGACGCGATGCGATCCGGATGCTGATGGCTGGTGCCTCGGTGACCCATCTTTGTTCTGCCCTGCTCAAGCACGGGATTCCGCAGCTCACGAGAATCCGTGAAGAAATGATCGGCTGGATGGACGAGAACGAGTACGAGAGTGTTGCGGACCTGATGGGCACGATGAGTCAGAAGTCTTGCCCGGACCCGACCGCTTTCGAGCGAGCAAACTACATCAAGACGCTCAACTCCTACGAGTAGCTCGAGCTCGCCCAGAGGGCACGTCAGGCGCGCGGGAAGCTCGTCCTGCGTGCTTGATGGGTTCCTGGGGCGATGCTAGGCTCAACGCTCACGCTAACTGGGTTGTTTTCCGCGACAGTTCACACGAGGTCTCCGGGGATGCTGGTTCGTCTACGCATCAATAACTTTGTGCTGGCGCGGGATGTTACGCTCGAGCTGGCACCCGGTTTGAACCTGATCACTGGGGAGACTGGAGCGGGGAAGTCCCTGATTGTCGGCGCGCTGGCCTTGATCGCCGGTGCTCGTGCGGAACAGGGTATGGTGCGGCAGGGAACCGATCGCGCACGGGTTGAAGCCCTTTTCGACCTCCGCGGCCGGCCGGACCTGAGCGCCCTCGTCACCCGCCACGGCTATGATATCGAGGACTCGGAACTCCTCGTGCGCAGGGAGCTGACGCCGGACGGGCGCTCGAAGGCGTTTGTCGGATCGGGAACAGCGACCGTCGCCGCTCTCAGGACGCTCTCCGCCGAGTTGATCGAGTTGCATGGACAGCACGAGCCCCAGGTTCTGCTTCAACCCGACTACCACCGAGAGTTGCTGGACCGCTCTTGCGGGAGCAGCGAAGCCCGCGTCGCGGTCCGCCGGTCGGCCAACCGTCTCAAGGAGTTTGCGACGAAGATCGCCGAGCTCCAGGCTCACGCGCTGGCACGCGAGGGGCGTCTCGAGCTCCTGCGTTTCCGGCTGACGGAGTTCGGAGAGGTCGCTCCCCAGCCAGGAGAGGAGCAGGCCCTGCGAGAGGAACGGGATCGCCTGCGGCATGCGGAGGACATCGGGGAGGCCCTTCGCTCAGCCTTGGAGTTGATCTACGAAGGAGAAGGGGCGGCTCTCGACCGAATCCACGCCGCGTCCCGTAAGCTGCTTGCTCAAGGACAGCGCTCTCCTGCGTATGAAGACCTTGGCGAACGCCTCGACGAGCTGCGTATCGAGATCGGTGATATCGCGACTGAGCTCCGAACCGAGAGCGACGATCTGGTGCCGAATCCCACGAGGCTGGGCGAAATCGAGGATCGTCTCCATGCTCTCGAGCGTCTGCGCCGCCGCTTCGAAGACGCCCCGCTCGAGGACATCATCGCGGACGCTGCCGAGATGCAGCGCGAGGCCGATGAATTGGCTTCGCAGGGCAGTTCCGAAGAGGCCCTGCGGCAGGACGCAGCCAGAGAGCTCAAGCAATACATCGAATCGGCTGAGCAACTCAGCGCCGCGCGCGCAGCGGCAGCCAGCAGACTGCAAGAGCAGGTGGCCGGATCCCTGGCTGACCTGGCGATGCCCAAGGCTCGTCTCGAGGTCGCGTTGAGCCCCCATGGACTGGAGGAAATCGGTCCCGATGACGCGCGGCCGGAGGGGCTCGAAGACATTGAGTTTCTCCTCCAAGCCAATCCTGGTGAGCCGGCTCGGCCGCTCCGGAAGGTCGCTTCCGGAGGCGAACTGAGTCGCCTGATGCTCGCGCTCGACATGGCGCTCGAAGGCGGTCTTCCCCGCCGCACGCTGCTCTTCGATGAGGTGGACCAGGGACTCGGCGGTGAAGCCGCTGAGCGCCTGGGAGTCTTCCTCTCGCGTCTTGCGAGGCACCACCAGGTCATCTGTATCACGCATCTGCCTCAGGTCGCCGCGCGAGCCGAGCAGCACATAACGGTGAGCAAGAAGGTCCGCTCAGGCCGAACCGTGGCTGTCGTCAAGACCCTCGACGAGCGCCTGGACCGGGTGGCGGAGCTTGCGCGGATGCTCGGGGGCCAACGGGCCTCGGATGGCGCGTATCGCCACGCCGAGGAGATGATTCGCAGGTCGCAGAAGAATGCGGGAGCTTCCCCATGAAGAAAGCGGTGCTTCACGCTGTGTATCCCGGGTCGTTTGATCCCGTGACTCTCGGTCACATGGACATCGCGCGTCGTGCGCTCGGGATTTTCGGCCGCCTGACGGTTGCCATTCTGGAGAACACGGACAAGGCTGGTTTCTTCAGCTTTGCCGAGCGTCAGGAGATCTTTCTCGAGGCCGTACGTGAGGCGGGTCTCCGCGGGGTCGAGGTCGTGCACTTCAGCGGGCTATTGACCGACTTCGCGCAGCACATCGGTGCGGACCTCGTGGTGCGCGGTTTGCGAGCGGTCAGCGACTTCGAGTCCGAGCTGCAGATGGCGCAAATGAACCGGCGCTTGAGTTCGGAACTGGAGACCGTGTTCATGACTCCGAGCGAGGATGTTTCGTATATCTCTTCCGGCCTGGTTCGTGAGATCGCGAGCTTCGGAGGGGATATTTCGTCGTTGGTTCCGCACGCGGCCACGGTCCGCTTGGCGGAGCGCTTTGGCAGGGCATAGGGCAGGGAGGTCTTAGATGACACGCAGGAAGGCGTCGCGGCTGGGACTCGTCGGTACCTCGCAGACGATTGCCGTGAAGATGGAGGCGGACAGGCTGCGCGCGGAAGGTGTGAGTATCATCGACTTCGGCCCTGGCGAACCTGACCTGGACAGTCCGGATGTGGTCAAGCAAGCCGGAATTCAGGCGATCCGGGAGAATTTCACCCATTACACCGCCGCTGCCGGCACGCCGGAACTTCGCGCCGCGCTGGCGACCTTCTATGGCAAGAGGGTTGGGCGCGAGATTTCTGCATCCAGCGTGATCGTCGGCGTGGGAGGCAAGTCCGTCATCTTCGCAGCCATCATGGCGCTCGTGAATCCCGGAGACGACGTCATCATCCCGGCACCCTACTGGGTCTCCTTTCCTGAGCAGGTTCGACTGGCTGGTGGCTCCCCCGTGTTCGCCATGCTGGACCCTGCGGACGGCTTCACGCTGCGGGCCGACCTGTTGGCTGCGGCGATCACACCGGCGACCCGGGCCATCATCATCAACTCGCCGAGCAATCCGAGCGGGGGTGTGCTTCCTCCGGATGAGGCGCGAAAAATCGCCGAGTTGGTCGTCGAACACGATCTCTGGCTGATTTCCGACGAGACCTACGAGAGCTTCCTCTACGATCCCGCAGACATCTTCAGCATGCTCTCACTCCGCGAGATGCTCGGAGAGAGACTCGTCTTCTCCTCCGCGTTTTCGAAGAGCTGGTCGATGACCGGGTGGCGGGTCGGCTACGCCATCGCGGACCCGGGGATCGTCAAGTCCATTCTCACCGTCCAGAGTCACGATACGACGCACACCTGTTCGATCGCCCAGCGAGCTGCCTTGGCGGCTCTTGAACTGGCCCCGGATGTCCCCTCGGAGACTGTCGAACTCTATCGAGGCCGGAGGGAACGGATGGTGTCGGGGTTGCGGGAGATTCCCGGACTGAGCTGTCCGATGCCGCGCGGGGCGTTTTACGCATACCCGGAGGTCAGCGGGCTTCTTGCCGCCAAGGGACTGGCCAGTTCCTCCGAGCTCGCGAAAGCCCTGATTTCGGAAGTCGGCCTGGCCACGGTCCCCGGAGAGGCCTTCGGAACCCCGGGTTTCATCAGGCTCTCCTACGCATGCTCCGACGAGACCATTCGTGAAGGGCTCGAGCGCTTGCGGCGATTCGCTGCCGGGGAATGACCTGGACGACCGATCCGGGCTACAATCGCCGTTGATGACTCGAAGAACGCTGTGCCTGATCGCAATCCTCGTCCTCCTGCTTCCGGCGTCTGCTATCGCGGCTGACGCGGTGGTGAGAGTGCTGCACTTCGAGGGGATCATCCATCCCGCGTCTGCGCACGCTTTCAGCAGGGCCATCGAAGAAGCCGCTGCGACCGACGCCGCTCTCCTGCTGGTCGAAGTGAACACGCCGGGCGGGCTGGTGACATCGACCAAGGACATCGTGGGCGAGATCCTCGACTCGAAGGTGCCTGTCTGCGTCTATGTGACCCCACGGGCAGCCCAAGCGGCGTCCGGAGCTTTTTTCGTGCTCCTGGCGGCTGACGTTGCCGCGATGGCTCCCGTGACAACGACCGGGGCGGCACATCCCGTGCTCTCTGGCGGGGACAACCAGGAGGGAGACATCCTGCTCAAGAAGGTCTCCGAGGATCTCTCGGCGCTGGTGCGCTCGGCCGCGAAAGTTCGTGGCCGCCCCGCCGAACTCGCGGAGCAGGCGGTCCGGGAGGCCAAGGCATGGAATGCCGAGGAAGCGCTTGATGCCGGTCTGATCGACGTTGTCGCGCAGGACCGAGAGGGCCTGCTCGCGTGGCTCGACGGACGCGAGATCATCCGGCCCAACGGAAGCAAGCAGCGCCTGGTCCTGACCGGAGCGCGGATCGTCGAGCATCGCTACGACTGGAAAGAGGAGCTCGAGAACGTCCTGTTGCACCCCTGGGTGATGGCGACCCTGCTCTCGATCGGCATGCTGGCCATCTACATCGAGCTCAACCACCCGGGCCTGATTCTCCCCGGAGTCGTTGGCGCTGTTTGCCTGCTCACCTTCCTCTGGGGCAGCCAGATGCTTCCGGTCAATTTCTTCGCTGTGGCGTTGATCGCACTGGCCATGGTGATGTTCATCCTGGAGTTGAAAGTGGTCTCCCACGGCATGCTGACTCTGGGCGGCGGTGTCACCTTGGCCGTCGGGCTCTTCATGCTCTTTCCTCGCTCCATCCCGGCGCTGGCGATCTCGCTTTATGCGTTGACGCCGATTCTCGTCTTCGTACTGGCGGTCGTCGCGTTCGTTAGCTTCTTCGTCGTCAAAGCCCAGCGTCTGCCGGTGACAACGGGGCGGGAGGGCATGCTCTCCCTACACGGCAAGGTGACACGGACGATCGACCCACGCGGGACGGTCTATCTGCATGGAGAGTATTGGAACGCTCGTGCGGATGTCCGGCTGGAGGCGGGCGAGACCATTCGCGTTGTGGCTGTCGATGGCCTGGTACTGAAGGTCGAACGAAGCGGCCGAGTTGCGGAAGGGGGCAGCACCCCTCCCGCCGAAGGGAGTTGATCGTGTTGAGTTTTGGCGCGCCGTTCTTGGTGGTTGCGGTCCTTTTTCTGGTCGTGATTTCACAATCAGTCCGCGTCCTGAGGCAGTACGAGCGAGGCGTCGTCTTCCGCCTCGGGCGCCTGCAGCCCAAGGACTATGGCCCGGGCCTTTTTTTCCTGATCCCGGTTATCGACAAGATGGAGCGGGTTTCGCTGCGCACGATCGTGCACGATGTTCCTCCGCAGGACGTGATCACGAAGGACAACGTGTCGGTCAAAGTGAATGCGGTGGTCTACTTCCG
>JANTFM010000096.1 GCA_024763475.1 Acidobacteriota bacterium
GGATGCCCGTTGCCCCGCGTCCCGGCTTCGAGCGGTGGAGATTCGTAGCCCCGCGTTCCGGCTTCGAGCGGTGGAGGTTCGTAGCCCCGCGTTCCGGCTTCGAGCGGTGGAGGTTCGTAGCCCCGCGTTCCGGCTTCGAGCGGCGTATGCCCGTAGCCCGGCGTCCCGGCTTCGAGCGGCGGCGGTTCGCTGCCTTACGTTCCGGCTTCGAGCGGTGGATGCCCGTTGCCCGGTGTTTCGGCTTCGAGAGGCCGATGTCCGTGGCTCGGGGTCCCGGCTTCGTCTTCGCCGTGGCGTTGTTGCTGGGCGTCCTGCCCCTCGTCCACGCCGGGGACGAGCCGCCGGCTGAAGCGCCCCGCAAGAGCAAGCGCACCGAACAGGTCGAGGTCCTCGCGAACGCCCCTGACCGGGAGGAGATGGCGGCCTTCGCGACGCCTCTCGACCTCGAGGACGCCTCTTCGAAGGGGGAGGATCTCGGCGACCTGTTGCGCCGTGTTCCCGGAGCGAGGATTTCCTCCTACGCCGGCCTCGGCCGCTACGCCACGGTCTCGCTGCGCGGGTCGAGCGCCGAGCAAGTGACCCTCGTCGTCGATGGAGTCATCCAGAATCGAGCCCTCGGAGGCGCGGTCGACCTGTCGCGAATTCCCCTCTCCCAGGTTGATTCGGTCGTCGTCTACCGCGGCATGCCTCCAGCCTCCAGCGGAAGCGGCGGCATGGGCGGATTGATCGACATTCGCACCCGCCGGGCAGGGGCAAAGACGGGTGGTCATGTGGAGCTTCTCGCCGGAACTTATAGAACCACAAGGGTTTCGGGGAACAGTACAATCAACCTGGGAGAGAAGCGCTGGCTCTCGATTGGGGGCGAGGCGATCGAGAGTCAGGGCGCGTTTTCCTTCCTTTCCGACAACGGAACGCTGGAGACGACGGCCGATGACGTCGTGCGTCTCCGCCGGAACAACGATCTCGTGTCGCGAAATGTCCTCGTTTCCGCCGCGCTGGGTGAGCTGTCTTCAGGGCAGGTGTCCGCCAGCCTGAGGGGGCTTTCTCGCCAGCAGGGCTTGCCGGGCACGGACGCACTTCCCTCGCGGCTCGCCCATCTCGATGAGGACGGTCTGGACGTCTCTCTGGTCTGGGCACGCCGCGAGGCGAGCGGCCGGCACTCGCTGGAACTGATGCTCGACGCCTTCTCCCACGAGGCCCGCCTGAAGGACCGGGAAGGGGACCTGGGGGTTGCGAAGGACCAGCGAACGCGCATCGAGGGGAGCGCTCTGACACTGTTGGCGCGGACGAGCGTGGGCCCGCATCGGCTGCTTGCTCGGGCGGAAGTGCGGCAGGAACGCGCGCGGGTCACGGACCGGCTTCTCGCCGTGCAGGAGCGCGGGGGGGCCTTGCGCAGGAGTGTTTCTTTTACGGCAGAGGATCGCGTCTCGCTCGGGAGGCTGCTCCTGAGCCCCTCGCTGCGGGGCACGTGGCGACATGACGATTTTCTGCCGGGAGGGGCGGGGGATGGCGCGCCGCCTCCCCCGGCGGAGGACATACGCGACACCGAGTTCAGCGGGAAGATCTCGGCGGCCTATCCCCTCGGATCGCACTGGGATCTTCGCGGGTCGGTGGGGCACTTCCTCCGGGTGCCGAATCTGCTCGAGCTCTTCGGTGACCGGGGCATGGTGCGGGGCAGCCCCGGCCTGAGGCCGGAGCGGGGTGAGCGGATCGAGGCCGGGGTCAGCTGGCAGGGGCGATGGCGTGGCGGCCCCGCGAGCGGAGAACTCGTGCTCCACGGCACCCACGCTGACGACCTCATCGTCTTTGTGCCGAACTCGCTCGGGACCGTGATCGCGCAAAATGTCTCGGCGGCGCGGGTGGTGGGCCTCGAGGCCAGCACGGCCTTCAGACCGGGCCCGGACTTGCGAGTCGAGGCTTCGCTTTCCCTGATGGGTAGCGAGGATCGATCGGGTGCGTCCTCCGAAGGAAAGCGCCTGGTCGGCCGGCCCGGCCTCCAGGGCTTCTTGGGGGTCTCCTGGCGTCCGGGAGTGTGGAAAGTGAACTACGAGTTGACCTACGTTGGCGAGAACAGCAGCGACCGCCTGGATACACCCGAACTGCGGCTGCCCGCGAGGGTGTTGCACGGGTTGTTCCTCAGCCGGAAGCTGGGTTCGGGCCTCAAGGCGGGCGTGGACCTGCGGAACCTCCTCGACCAGCAGGCGCGGGACCTTGCGCGCTTCCCGCTTCCCGGCAGAACCGTCTACGCGCACCTGGGATGGACCTGGGGAGAGACGCCGTGAGACCTGCGTGGATCGTCTATGTGGCCCTGCAGCTGATTCTGCTGGGGGCCTGCGGCCAGGACTACAAGCCTCCGGAGCCGGAAACCAGTGGCCAGAAGGCGGCTGCAATCGGCCAGGTGCTCGATCTCGAGGTCGTCCTGCCACACCTGGTCTATCCCGGCAGCGGGCCGCTCACCACGCGCCTGTTCGTCA
Source organism: Acidobacteriota bacterium (assembly GCA_024763475.1). GTDB lineage: Bacteria > Acidobacteriota > Polarisedimenticolia > J045 > J045 > JANTFM01. Next base: position 2,475 of record JANTFM010000096.1, read on the forward strand.
GCATCGAGTTGCCGCTTGCCGGGGAGGGGAGCGCCGAGGGCCAGGTGGAGTACGAGCGGGCGAGTGTCGCGGGCGCCGCTGCGTCGCTCCACGACCTTTCCGCAGGGACGGCGACCATCACCCGGGCGGGAGACCTGTGGCGTAGCGGGCGCATCGGGCCCATCGAGGTCGATGGGTTGAGCTTCGAATACATGCTGCGGGGCAGCGTGCAGCAGCGCGGTTGGCGGCTTGAGGGGACCAGCTGGGAGAGTCAGAGCGGGGGCGAGGGCCGTTTCCTGGGTTGGCGACGAGATCGCTTTCTCGTCGTGGGCACCGACTACCTCGCGTCGGGCCGGGTGGAGCTGGTGGAACTGGTGCGCGGGCAGGAGATCCGCGTCCGGCACGACCTGGCGCGGACCAGCCCGGATCCTCAACTGCGGGTCAGCGGCGGCGCGGTGTTCGTTATCAACCGGCTTTCCTACGACAACATCCAGCGGCTGGACCCCAAGGCGTCGTTCCTGACGAGTTGGCAGGCTCGCGTGGGCGCAGGGTCCAACCCCCACGATGCCTGGCTCGTCTCGCCGGACAAGATCTACGTCTCTCGCTACGAGCCCCCGTTCAACGACCTCGCGATTCGTGAGGCGCGCCGCGGGGAGCCGCAAGGGACGATCCCGTTGGCGCATCTCGCGGAGAATCCTGACGGATACCCCCGCGCGGACCAGCTGGTCCAGGCCGGAGGGTTGGTTTTCGCCGGACTACAGGACATCGACCGCAGCTTCTCGCGCTACGCCGAGGCCAAGCTGGCGGTGATCGATGTGGCGACGGATGAGCTCGTCTCGTCGTTGCCCCTCCCCGGCAAGAACCCCGGAGTCCTCGCCGTCGTCGAGGAGGAGGGGCGGCAAAAGCTCTACGTCCTGCTCGCCGGCATCTTCCCGGGAATCCTCGGTCAGGAACTCTCGGGAGGGGTCGCGGTCGTGGACATCCCGAACCGTGCGTTCGAGCGCTGGGCTCTCGACGATGATGACGCGGGCGGGAATCTCTCGGGCCTGGCGGTTGCGTCTCCCCGCCTGGCCTACACGATCGTCACGGACGAGCGTTTTGTGAATCGGGTCAGGGCTTTCGATCCCCAGGCCGGGAGCTTGCGCAGAACGCTTCTCGAGACGACCAACTTCGTTCCACAGATCGTTCTGGGTGGCAGTGGGGTGCTGGCCGTTCCGGATCGGGACTGGACGTGCCCCGGCCTGTGTCTCTACCAGGTGCCCGAGGATCCGCATGGCTCCGAAGTCCTGATCGGCTGCGCCGAACTGGAGCTTCCGCCCGCGACCCTGGCGAGTCTCGATCCATGAGGAGTTCGCAGATGACAACGACCTGGTCGAGGCTGGTCCTCCTGCTGCTGGTCTCAATGACTCCCGCTCTTGCCTCGATGGCATCCTCGGCACCCGTTGCCGGGAGAGCCGCCGCGTCCGGTCTCGGAGAACTTCTCCTGGATCCGGGAGCGGTGGCCGCGATCCTTCGTGCCGCGATGCCCGGTCCCCGGACGGTGGAGCTTCCCGGCGTGGGCGAGCTGACCTTCGTTCTCGAGGCGCCGGAGCAGGTTGTCTTCCGCGAGGGGGGCATCGAGCTGCGCGTCCGCGTGCGGCAGGTGGAAAGTGGTGCCCACGCATCGATCTTCCTGCGCTACGAGCCGGAGTTCTTGCCCGAGAGCGGTCGTGTCCGATTGCGGGCTGTGCGAGCCGAGGGGGAGGGGATGCTGGCTCTTTTTCCGGACCTGGCGGAATGGATGCCGGCGGCGGATATTCGTCGAGCTTTCGACTGGCTGGTGCCCGATGCCGAACAGCCCCGGACTCGAATGACGCTCTATGTCCAGGATGTGAAGATCAGCGAGGAGCGTTTCGTCGTGCGCTTCTCACTCACGGCCAAGGATCCGCTGTAGCCCGCCGCGCCAGCGCTTTCCTGAATCCACACCTTCCCGGGGACCCGCTCAATTCGCGTGCTCTTCGCCTTTCGCGGACCTACATTCAAGCGAGCGGCCGGGTGGCGTTTCCATCCCAGGAATTGTCTTGGGAGACCGGCCCGCAGAAGAGATGCTTGGAAGCAGCGGTGCCTGCCGCGGCTCGCCGTTGACCGGTGCGTGGGGCGCATACCGGTGAGGGTGTCCATGACGAAGACAATTGCTGAGGACGGGGTTGTTTGCAGTAAACCAAGCCGGGGCGATGTCGCCGCACTTGCCGAGATGGCGTCGATTCTCGATCGCCTGCCGGAAACCTATTATCGCCGCCGGGCCGGCTGTGATGGCGCGATGGTGTACCTCTCGAAGGCGGTTGAGGCTCTCACCGGATACACGGCAGAGGAGTTGTTCACGGGAGCATCCCGCAGCTTCTCCAGCCTGGTACACCCGGACGATCAGCAAGGCTTGGCTGAGGAGATCGAAAGAGCTCTCCGTTCGCGCCGGCCCTTCGTCTTCCACTACCGGTTGATGCACCGCAGCGGTGGCGTTCGCTACGTCTGTGAGCGTGGCGCCGTCGCGGAAAACAGCCAGGACGAGCTTCTGATCGAGGGCAGCATCTCGGATGAGACCGAGCGGCTGTGGGCCAAGAAGACGATTCACGAGCACGCGAGAGAACTCGAGGGGCGTGCGGAGCGCCAAAGTGAGCTGGTCGGGTTCCTGCGGGGCGTGAATGCCGCATGTGAGGACCTGCTCTTCGCGCGACAGGATCGACAGGTCTACACCATCGCGACCGAGGCCCTGACCGGTCGGGGCCAGGCGGGATTCGCGGCGCTCTATCTCGTGCGTGAGACGAATGACGAGGTCTCGACAGCCTGTTGCTCAACGGCGACAACGACGCTGGAGGAGGCCGCGCGATCGGGGAAAGGATCCTCCGCGTCGGGCGCTCCCGAGCGAGCGCCCGACCTTGAGTCGAGCCTTGTGGGTGAAGCCGTCATGACGGGTCACGCGGTGATGGGCCCCGCATCCGGTACCGGCTCGGAGAGTTGGCGCAAGCAGATCTCCGCCAGGCATTGCGCGGCCGTACCGCTGCGCTTCGAGAGCTCGTCGGTCGGCGCGGTCCTTGTGCTGCGCGCGACGCCATACCGTCCGGAGGAGCTCCAGGCGCTCGAACTCCTTGCACGCCACATCGTGGCCGCGGTGGTCTCCACGAGACGGGCGGAACAACTGCAGTTCGAGGCTCGCCGGCAGGCAGAACTCGTCATGCGGCTCAAGGAAGCCAACCGCGATCTCGACGCCTCCCGTGTCATGGCGGAACAAGCCAACCGCCTCAAGAGCGAGTTCCTCTCGCAGATGAGTCACGAGGTCCGGACGCCCCTGAGCGGCATCCTGGGTCTGTCCGAGTTGCTCGGCGAAAGCTCTCTCGACGAGGAGCAACGCGACAGCGTGGCGTCCATCCAGACCTGCGCCGAGTCCCTTCTCGTACTGCTCAACGAGGTGTTAGACCTGAGCAAGATCGAAGCGGGTCGCATCGATCTGGACCCGCAGCCTCTTCTCGTAGACCAGTTGATCGACACGGTCCTCGAGACCCTCTCCGTCAAGGCGGGTCAGAAGCGTCTCGCCCTGGAGGCCGTCTTGGCTGAAGGCGTGCCGCGCGAGATCTTTGCTGACGGCGGGCGGCTCCGGCAGATCCTGATCAATCTCCTCGGAAACGCCATCAAGTTCACGGCGAAGGGTTCCGTGATCCTGCGCGTGCAACCGGCCCCGGGGCCAGCGGGCGAAACCGAGCTCGTCTTCCGGGTTGAGGATACGGGCACAGGCATCGAGAAAACGGATCAGCGCAAGATCTTCGAGCCCTTCATCCAATCAGGCGACGCCTCCTCGCGCGCTGCGGGAACTGGCCTGGGCCTCGCGATATCCCGGCAACTCGTCCAGCTGATGGGTGGCGAGATACGCGTCGAGAGCGAGTTCGGCTCGGGGAGTGTGTTCAGCGTGCAGCTGCCCCTGCGGCGCACCCGTCCGGCCGAGTTGGAAGGACTTCGAGCCAGGTCTCAGAAGCCCGACCACGGCATCGTGATGCTTACGAAGGACCGGCTGCTCGCCGAGAGCGCTGCGGCATGGATGCGGCGCCTCGATATCGCGATGGAACTCGCTGAAGACCCGCATGAGATCCAGGAAGCCCTGACGCGCCTCAAGCGGCGGGAAATGACTCCCTGCGCTCTCCTGGTGGACCGGGCCGACAGGTCTTCGCTCTCCGAGTCTGAACTGCCGATCATTGTGATCGATGAGCCAGGAAGCCGCGGGAAGAGCGAGGACGGATCCGGCGGCAAGAAGGCCTCGGGCCGCGTGCGCCGCCCGCTGCGGCAGCGCGCTCTCGAACGAAGCTTGTCGGGCGTGCTGGAGAGGAACTCGGCACCCCGCCCCAAGGCTGCGGAGACGAGGCGAGTTCGTGGCGCGCGCGTCCTGCTCGTCGAGGATGACCCGGTCAGCCAGAAGCTCGTCCGGAAGATCCTGGAAGGTGCCGGCGTCAAGGTCTGTGTCGCGCGCAACGGGCGGCGTGGTGTCGAGTCCTTCCTCCGGGGTTCGTTCGACCTTGTCCTGATGGACCTGCACATGCCCGTGATGAATGGGCTGGCAGCCGCGAAAGGCATGCGGGCGAGCGAGTGCTCACGTCAGGTGGATCATAAGACGCCGATTCTCGCACTGAGCGCTGATGTCATGCCGGGTGACCGCGAAGCCTTCGCCGACGCTGGTATGGACGGCCAGCTCTCGAAGCCGATCCGAGCCGACCAGCTGCTGGCTGCCGTGGAGCGATGGCGCCGCTGAGGGACACACCGCTCGCTGCCGTGGAGCGATGGCGCCGTTGAGGGACACACCGCTTGCTGCCGTGAAACGAGGGGGCTGTTGAGCGATGAGCCGCTGGTTAGCGTAGGTCGGTGGCGTCTCGAAGCGAGCTGTTGCGAGGGCAAAGCTGCGCTTCGCTTTGTCGCTCGGGACCGGGTGAATTGTGGGGATGAATTTGGCAGGGCTACGGGGATTCGAACCCCGGTTACATGGCTGAGAACCACGCGTCCTAACCCCTAGACGATAGCCCCGCACAGGTGTTCCAAGCAGCGGCGTGCATTATAGGGGCCTCCGGTCGCGTGTCAAATCACCGATTGGAAGCGATCCTGGACTGTACTGAGCCCGTTGGCGAACGTAGACTGGGCCCACGATCCGGTGCAGGTGGAGGGTAGGCCCATGGTCCAGCAGCGACACGATGAAGAGGCAGGATTCGAACAGAGCCCGCTGACCCGCAACGAGTATTTCACCGCGATGGTGCACTTCTATCGCGGTGAAATGAATCGTTCGAACCTGTGGCGCCAGCGCCTTGACAATACGACGAACTGGGCGGTGGTGACCTCTGCAGCCATCATCACGTTCTCTTTCACGGAAGCGGCTCGCGTTCACCTGCTGCTGGTCCTCTCCGAGTTCCTGGTCCTTGGCTTCCTCTACATCGAGGCCCGGCGCTACCGCTACTACTCCGTCTATCGTGCCCGCGTCCGCATGCTCGAGGAGAACTTCATCCTGCCGATCGTCACGCGAAATCTCGCCTCGCCGAAACCGGACTGGCGGGAACTCGTCGCGATGGATCTCGATGTCCCGAAGTTCAAGACGACCTTGACCGAGTCGCTTGCGTTGCGAGTTCGCTACAACTACTACTGGATCTTCTCGGCGTTGTCTCTTGCCTGGTTGCTCAAGGTCTGGCTGCATCCCGTGCCGGCCTACACCTGGTCGGCCTTTTACCAGAACATGTGTGCCGGACCCGTTCCGGGCTGGCTGGTCTTCGGTGTGTGGGCCGTCTACGCGATGGGCATGACGGCCCTGTTCATCAAGGCGAGCCGCGTGACGACGACGACCGAGGACGAGATTCATGGCTACGAGGCCGATCGCTCTCACTGGAAGTTCTGATGCGCGCTTCCTGGCAAGAGCTGCGCGCTTGGATCTGGCTCGTCGCGGCAGCCGTCCTGGTGTCTGCCTGCGGGTGCCCGGCTGTTCTTGATTCGACTCGTGCGAGTCTGCCGCCCGAGCCCAACATCATCGTGATCCTCGTGGATACGTTGCGGGCAGATGCCACCGGCTTCGGTGGGTGCCGCCGGGATACGACGCCCCAGCTCGATCAGTGGGCCGCGCGCGGCGTCGTGTTCGAGAAGGCGACGACTCCTGCCGGGTGGACCAAGCCCGCGGTCGTGAGTCTCCTGTCGGGCCTCTATCCCGCAACCCACTCCGTCGAGGACAAGGACCATGTTGCCCCGGAGAAGCTGTTGATGCTCCCTGAAGTCCTCCGGGCGCGAGGCTACGAGACGGCAGCCTATGTCACCAACTTCGCCGTCAGCGAGCGCTTCGGTCTCGGGCAGGGCTTCGACATCTTCCGCTTCTTCGACAAGAAGCTCGATGCGCCGCCGGACGCGCCCCGTCAGCTGAACTACGTCCAGGCGGAGCATGTCCTCCCCGAGGTGGAGCGCTTCCTCGAGCGAGAGCATCAGGATCCCTTCTTCCTCTACCTGCACTTGACAGACCCGCATCACCCCTACATCCCGCCGAAGGAGCATCTCCTATTCGGGACGGATGCGCGGGGCCGCTACGATGGAGAGCTTCACTACATCGACGCGCAGCTCGGTGCGCTGCTGGACCTGCTCGAGACGAAAGGGTTGTTGGGCACGAGTCTCGTCGTACTCACGGCCGACCACGGGGAGGAGTTTCACGAGCACGGCGGAAGTGGTCACGGGGTGACGGTGTTCGAGGAGTGCGTGCGCGTACCCTTGGTTTTCTGGGCTCCCGGACTGGCCCCCGGTCGCCGCCAGGTGTTGGTCTCACTCACGGATCTCGCGCCGACCCTTCTCGAGGCCGCACAGCTGGTTCCACCGGAGGGTTTTGCCTATCAGGGACGCTCGCTCTGGCCAGCCGTCCAGGACTCCCGCGCGGCGGGGTCCTGGAACTGGTCCGTGAGCGAGCTGGTCTATCCGAGCAAGGCGGTCACCTTCTCCTATCGGGAAGGCGACGAGAAGCTGGTGTACATCCAGCGAGACATCTACAAACGCGAGGACCTGCACCTGCTCTTCGACCTGGCACAGGATCCCGGCGAACGGCAGAACCTCGCCAGGCAACGGCCTGAACGCTTCGCCTACCTGCAGCAGAAAATGCGGGCTCTCCGCCAGGAGCAGCTCGCTGCCGCCGTGGGCACTCAGCAGGAGGATCTCGATGAGGAAGCCATCTCACGCCTGAGGGCGCTGGGCTACATCGACTGATCACGATGGCTGGGAGGCAGGGATTCGAACCCCGATTCGCGGTTCCAAAGACCGCTGTCCTACCCTTGGACGACCCCCCAGCAAGGAGTCACGCCAGGCGATTCTACCGGCTGGCGAGAAACTTCGAAACGGCCAGGACCGGATAATTGAGGAAGCCTTGAGGGAAAACGCGGTGGCGGTGTGCGGGATGGATCGCACGGGAGAGCTCACGCCGGAGACTTGCTCCAAACGGCATCGCAGGGAGGGGATTGCGCTGCCGCAAACGAAGGCCGGCAAAAGTCTGCCGCGCCCACAGATGTGTTGTTCTTGGCGAAGGTCTCATGACGAATCAGGGTGAGTGGCTGGGGAACAGGGATTCGAACCCCGATACTACGGTCCAGAGCCGCATGTCCTGCCATTGGACGATTCCCCAGCAGAGAGGCCAAAGGGTACGGTCGTGCGCTCGGGCCGTCAAGGAACGGAGCTAACTTTTTTGGCCCGCTGGAGCGGCAGTTGCGGGTGGGTCTTGTAGAGGCGAAAACCGCCGGGAAAGAGGGTGGCACCGCTGATTCCCGCGCCATGCCTCAGCAGGAACCAACCTGCTGCGCCATCCACGACGCTCTCGCCCAGGACGAGGACCCGGGTCTCCACGAGCACACCGGACTCGATGACCCGCTGCTTGAGTGCCTCGCGATCAACCCGGCCATCGACACCGATTGCATCGAGCAGATGTCCACGGAGTGCTCCCGGGATCAGGTCCTCGATCGGGTCGTCGCGGAGGTCCAGCATGACGCTCTCTGTCTCGATCATGGTCTCGCGAAGATCTTCGAGCGTGACCCAGTTCGGGGGGGGCGCCGGGATCTCAAGCGGCTGCGTGCGCTTGGGAAGGTAGCGGTCCTTGACCATCTCCCCCTTGGCCCTGTGCCAGCTCTCGATCCCGCCCTCGAGAACATGGCACTTGTCCGCACCGGCGAGCGAGAGCACCCAGCAGGTGGCTGCCGCCCGGATGAAGCCCTCGCGGGAACTTCCGGCGATGACGACGGCATCGAGCTGTTTTCGCACCCCGGAGTCCGTCAAGAGCGCAGAGATCACCCTACGTTCTCTCTTTCGCAGCCGGTTCTTGCCTGTCGGCAGCAGCGCCTCGAAGTCCACGTTCATCGAGGTCGGAATGTGTCCTTGGTCGTAGTCCGCGGCCCGCCGGATATCGAGCAGAAGAACCGGAGCCGCCGCCATCAGGTGCTCCCGCAGGAGGGAGGGAGACACGAACGAACGCAGCTCCGGAGGTGGCGCGACGGGTGCGTCATCCTGCGTCTTCTTGCAGCCCCAGGCTCCCAGGAGGAGAACGATGGCCGCTGCCAGGCCAAGGACTTTCTTGAGGCGAGTGCTCACGAGCCCAGTATGCATCCAGACCGGGGCGGGAGACCAGCCCGTGCCGGACGGCAACGCCCATGACCTCGTGAGTTTGCCGACAGGTCTCGCTGAGGGCACCATGGAGCGCCCGTTCCTCATCTCACAGGAGATTCGACGTGACTTTCTCTAGAACACTGATCGTTCTGGCCGTGTGCCTTGCCCTGATTCCGCTGGCTCTTGCCGATACCAAGCTCACCGAGAAGGTCCACACGGACGCGATTGAGATCATGGGCCAGAGCCAGCCGGCCCAGGACGTGACGAACACGGTGTGGTTCTTCGAGAATGGACTGCGCTCGGACAGTGGGCACATCTCCACGATCATTCGCTTGGACCTGAACAAGATGTTCATCGTCAACCGCGAACTGAAGACCTACATGGAGAGCACGCTGCCCGTCGACCTGAAGAAGTTCCTTCCCCCGGGCGTGTTCGAGCAGGCTTCCAAGATGCTGGCCATGAAGTTGACCGTTACGCCGACAGACGAGACGAAGAAGATCGGTGAGTACAATTGCCGTAAGTACGATGTCACCCTGCAGGTGGCGATGCAGACCGCCCACTCGGTCCAGTGGGCCTCGACCGAGGTTCCGGTGCCGGAGGCCTCGAGAAAGGCCATCGCGAGCTCCATGTTCGCGACCCAGAGCGACCAGGCGCCGTTGATCGCCGAATACATGAAAATCGACGGATACAGGGTCCACCAGGAGACCACCATGAACGTGATGGGTGTCTCCGTAAAGACCGTCGAGGACCTGATCTCCGCCGAAGACGTCAAGGTTCCCGCCGGTCACTACGATCCGCCGGCTGACTTCGAGAAGACGGATTTCAACCTGCAGATGCTCCAGCGCCAGAGCTAGCGCCCTGCGCCGGAACGTCGTTGTCATCTTCGCGGGCTCTTGCCGTCCCTGGCTGCGTGGGGCCTCCTCGGCATACGCCTGGGATCGCGTCGTCAGCCCGCCTTGCCAGAGGCGTCGATGCTTCGCCGAATCGTGCAACGAACGTCTGCGACACCGCCCAGCCCCTGGCCCGCTTCCCCGGTAAAAAGCGGGCGCTTTCGTTGACACGCCCCGCAGGGACCGCTAGGATTCCCCGGCCTCGGCCCTCGTGCCGGGGACGTCCAACCCCCGTGGGGCCGTAGCTCAGCTGGGAGA
>JANTFM010000097.1 GCA_024763475.1 Acidobacteriota bacterium
GGATCTGACGCCGCGCAATCGCCGCGACGTCATCAAGCTGGGGTAGGCGTGGGTCGTGTCGACGCCCGGGCGCCCGTGTCGGCATCGAGACGGCCACCCTTGACCTTTCCCGGACCTTGAGTGCGGTGCCCGCCCGTGCGACCATCCCGTCTCAGTCACGGAGCGGCAGGAGAGGATGAAGCAGCAGACAATGACAGGAGTCTTCGCGGCGCTCTTCGAGCTGGCGGACTTGCTCGATCTCGCCGGACGCGAGGCCGCATTGGCTGCGGCATGCCGGGCTGCGGGCCGGGCGCTACGGGGCCGCGGTCCATCCATGAGCGCTTCGCTGCTCGCGGGGGACTGGGGGTGTCTTCCCTCGTCGGCGGGTGCTGCGCGGGGCGTACTCGAAGTCATGCTGAGGGGGGGGCAGCTCGGGCTGCTCGAGGAGTTGCGCACGGGGTTGCCCCGCGGTCTGGTCGATCTGCTCGTGGCGCCGCGCATGACGGCAGCCCAATTGCGTGCGCTCTTCGTATCCCGTGGCGTCTCGAGTTGGGAGCAACTCGAGTTCATCGCCGGAGAGACGTTCTTTCCTCAGCTCCCCGGGGGCGGGAATAAGACGGCTGTTGCGCTCACGAAGGGGCTCGTCGCGCGCCGCCACCGAAAGGGTGTATTCCTGTGCGGGGAGGCTCTCGCCATGGCCGAGGCGATCGAGCGACGGCTCGCGGCCCGCGATGGCGTGCTGCGCGTGGCGATTAGCGGGGCGTTGCGGCGGGCGGAGCCCACGGTGAGGGCCCTCGAGTTCGTGGTGGCGGGTAACGAGGCGGTGGTCGTCGAGACCCTGGGGCCGGGCAGGAGCTTCCGGAGCACGGGAGGCGCTCTTCGCTTCCACGCTGCGGGCGAAGCGGATCTCGTGGTTCGCATGGTTCCGATCGAGTCCTTTGCATCCGCGCTGGTCGCCACGAGCAGTGATCACGCCCACTTCGAAGAGTTGCGCGCTCTCGCCCGGGACCAGGGCTACGACCTGCGCCTGTCGGGTCTGCGCCATCCCGGTCACGGATCCGGCAAGAAGCGTTCTGGAGCCGGGCAGGGGCTGCTGCCGCTGGCTCTGCCGGGAGACGCGACGCCTCAGGCCGGAGAAGAGGCGTTCTATCGGCTGCTCGGGCTGCCCTTCATTCCGCCGGAGTTGCGCGAGGGGGTCGGGATCGTCGAGCGGGCTGCGCGGGGTGGGCTGCCCCAGCAGCTCTCCACGGAGGAAATCCAGGGCGTCTTCGGTGTGTACACGCGCGAGTCGCTTGGCCGCGAGAGCCTGGAGGACATGGTCCATGAGGCGGCGCGGCGAGGATATCGCTGGGTCGGCGTCAACGATCAGGTCGCCGATCGTGCGGCTCCGGGATGCCTCAGCGCGTCGGATCTCGACGACCAGCGGCTTCGTCTGCGTGCCGCGGGCGAGAAGGCCGGCATCGAGACCTTGCTGGGCGCGGAAGTCGAGATTCTCGGCGACGGGACCTTGGGAGTTGAACAGGAAGTGCTGGAAGATCTCGACTACGTGGTTGGTGTGGTCCGGCGGGGGCAGAGCCTGTCCGCCAAGGCCCAAGGCGAGCGCCTGTCCCGGGCGCTTGAACATCCCTCGCTGACGATCCTCGGCCAGCCAAGCGGCCGGTTGCTCCCCGACTGGCCAGGTCTTCGCTGTGCCTGGCATGAAGTGCTCGGCCGAGCCGCCGAGCGTTCGGTTGCGCTCGAGGTGAACCTGCACCCGCTCGCCATGGATCCGGACCCGTCGCTTCAGCGCGAGATGCTTGCTGCGGGCGGGAAGCTCGTGCTCGCGGCGTCCGCGCGCGCCAAGAGTGATCTGGAGCGGCCGCGGGATGCGCTTCCCTGGGTGCGCAAGGCGCTCCCAGGGGCGCAGGACCTGCTGAACACGAGGGACGCTGAAACGATTCGTCGACGGAGGTGGTGATGGTTCGAGTCACGAAGACCCCGAAGCGCGCTAGCAAGACCACGACGAAGAGCGCTGCCAAGACGACCAGGAAGCGCGTCAGCAAGACCACGGCGAAGAGCGCTGCCAAGACGACCAGGAAGCGCGTCCGCAAGACCACGACGAAGAGCGCTACCAAGACGACCAGAAAGCGCGTGAGCAAGACCACCACGAAGAGAGCGGGAAAAAAGACCGCCAGGAAGACGATCCGGCAGCTGCAGCACGCGCGGGAGGTCTTGCGCCGCCTGCATGAGCTCTATCCGGAGGCGGAGTGCGAACTGCGGGCCGAGAATCCATTCCAGCTCCTGGTCGCCACCATCCTCTCGGCGCAGACCACCGACAAGGCCGTCAACAGGGTCGTGCCCGCGCTCTTCGCGCGCTACCCCGGGCCGGCCGAACTCGCGGCGGCAGAGCCCGCGGAGGTCGAGCCGCTGATCTCTCGCATCGGCCTGTTTCGCAACAAGGCCAAGTCGATCGTGGGAAGCGCGAGAGCACTGGTCGAACGCTTCGGCGGCGAGGTGCCCTCGGGACGGGAAGAGCTCGAGTCCTTGCCCGGTGTCGGGAGGAAGACCGCGAGCGTCGTGATGAGCACGGCCTTCGCACTCCCCGCCCTGGCGGTGGACACCCATGTCGGGAGGCTCTCCCGGCTCCTGGGCCTGAGCCGGGAACAGGATCCCGCCAAGGTCGAGAAGGACCTGACGAGCGTGCTGGATGAGAGCGACTGGGGCTTTGCAAGTCACGCCCTGATCTGGCACGGCCGCCGCGTCTGTTCCGCACGCAACCCCCGCTGCCACGAGTGTGCGCTAGGGAGCATATGTCCCTCCATGCGGCCGTAGATCGTCCATGAGGCCGTAGCTCATCCATGAGGCCGTAGCTCATCATATTGCGCTCTCCCGTCTGTTTGGGTGGAACGACCCGCCGACGAGTGCAATGAGCCTATCTGTCGGGACACGAGCTCTCTCGGCCCGAAGGGCAGGAGAGCCTCATGGTGTGCTTCACGAGACCGTGAATCGTCATCGTGCGGTCTTCCAAGGTAGACTTCCCGCATGGGTACGCCTGAGTCTTTGCCCCAGCCGTGGGTCTTCGCCAATCTTGCCATCTCGGTCGATGGCAAGATCGACTCGGCTTTTCGCGAGGGCGGGGGATTCTCCTCCCGGCGGGACAGGGACCTGCTCGACGCCTTTCGTGCGGAGGCCGATGTCCTGGTTGTCGCGGCCGCCACGGTGCGCGCCGAGGACCCCCCACTGAGGATTCGTGATCCCGCCCGTCGCAAGCGGCGGGTCGCGGAGGGTCGTTCGGCGGATCTGGTGGTGGTCGTCGTCAGCCGCGAAGGGCAGATCCCCTCTGCGGCGCGCTTCCTGGTGGATCCGGCGGAGGCCCGCTTCCTGGCGGTACCGGACGCGGTCACGCGGCGGCAGCTGGCGGGGCTGGAGGGCCCTCTCGGAGACGGGACGCTGGGTCTGCTGCGCTGCGGTGCGGAGGAGGGAATGCTGCCGCGTTTGGTTGCGGATCTTCGCAGCCAGGGCCATCGGAGGATCCTGCTCGAGGGTGGAGGGGAACTGCTGGCATCGTTCCTCGACCGGGGGCTCCTCGATGAGCTGCGTGTCACGGTCTGCCCCTCGCTCATCGGGGGCCGGGATGCCCCCACGCTGGTCGGTGGCCAGGGATGGCGGCTCGTGGAGCGGAAGCGCTTGGCGCTCCATGGAGTGGAGAGGCACGGCTCTGAACTCTACCTGCGTTACCTGGTAGAACGTGCTAATAAGGATGGCGATCCGAGGGGCATGGCTTACCGTGTCTCCAACAGAAACCATTCCCAGAAGCGTTTTCAGGAGTAGAAACCAGATGCCGTACGTTATTTGTGCGCCTTGCATAAGCACCAAAGACTGTTCCTGCGTTGATGTCTGTCCGGTTGATGCGATCCATCCCACCAAGGAGGAGGCGGCCTTCAGCGAGGAGAAACAACTCTATATCGATCCCGATATGTGCATCGACTGTGGCGCCTGCGAGCCGGAGTGCCCGGTGGAGGCCATCTTCGAGGAGGAGTACGTTCCCGACAAGTGGAGCAACTACATCGAGATCAATGCGAAGTGGTTCCAGCCCAAGTAGGCCGGGGTGCTGCATGACCCTTTGAGCGAAGGGGTGCTGAGCAGTCCGGAGTAAGGAGTAGAAGACAGTGGTGGGGCTCGGCCCCGCCGCGTCCCGATCCCATGAACGAGATACGAGCCCCCTGGGCGCAGGATGAAAGCGAGAGCCGGGGGCGAAGATACCCCGAACAGGAGCATCCGTACCGGCCGGTTTTCGCCAGGGATCGGGATCGGATCATCCACTGTCGGGCGTTCCGCAGGCTCGAGTACAAGACCCAGGTCTTCGTCAACCATGAAGGCGATCACTACCGGACGCGCCTGACGCATTCCATTGAAGTCGCGCAGATTGCGCGCACGGTCGCCAGGGCCCTCGGTCTCAACCAGGAGCTCACGGAATCCCTCGCTCTCTCCCACGATCTGGGGCACACGCCCTTCGGACACCTGGGAGAGGAAGTGCTCGATCCGGTGATGGCTGCCAACGGTGGCTTCAGCCACAACCGGCAGGGTCTGCGCATCATCGAGGTGCTCGAGCGGCGCTACCCGGACTTCCCGGGTCTCAACCTCAGTTGGGAGGTACGTGAGGGGGTGGTCAAGCACTCCGGCATGCCCTCGCTCGCGAGCTTTCCCGAGGCCAGTGAGTACGAGCCCTCGATCAGTCCGCCGCTCGAGGCCCAGATGCTCGATCTTGTCGATGAGATCGCCTACAACCATCACGACGTGGATGATGGCCTCGAGTCGGGTCTCTTGGAACCTTCCACGCTCGTCGAGGAGATTCCCCTCTTCGGAGAGCCATTCCGGGCCGCCTCGAAGCAGTCCCCCGCACAGGGGCCGCGGATGTGGGTCAAGATGGCACTCCGCTCGATGATCAACGCGCTGGTCAGCGACCTCGTGGAAACGACCCGAGTGGGGATCGAGCGATTGGGCCTCTCGTCCTTGGCGGATGTTCGCGCCCAGGCGGAGTGGCAGGTGCGACTCTCCGACGAGATGGCTGCGAGAAACCGCAGCTTGAAGGATTTCCTGAAATCCTCGCTCTACAGGCATCCGCGCATCTCGGAGACGCGTCAGTTCTACGCCACCGTCCTGGGAGACCTGTTCAGCGTCTACAACAGTAGACCGGAGAACATGCCCCAGCGCTTCCGCGCTCGCCGCGAGCACGAGAGCATGGCCCGTGCCGTCTGCGACTATATCGCCGGCATGACCGATCGCTTCGCTCTCGAGGAGCATCGCCGCCTCTGCGGTGGTCCCGGACCCGAAGTGACGCCCGCAGTCACCCGGCCCTAGATCATATGAAAGGGGCTATCCTCCTTTCATTCGACACCGATCAGACGAACCTAGGTGATCGGCGGGGGATGGCCGCTTTCATGTGATCTACTGTCCTTCCCGATGGAGCTGTGGTCGCAAGCCCCTCCGCAGGGAGGAGCTTGCCTGTACGGGCGAGAAGGCCCGCTAGGGTGTGGCCCGCGCGTAGCAACGGTGTTTCGGACGAAGGACTCAGGAATCGTCCGCGTTCGAATCGCTCCCCTCACCTCGGCGGGAGTTTTTCGACGGGAGGCCGGGTACCGCTTGTCCAAAGCGCCCGATGCCCGGATAATCGCCTTTTCCTGCCCGCAAAAGACTAATCGACTGTCCACGGATGTTTATCCGGCGGACATCCATGATCAGGAGGTTTGGGATGGACCTGAATGAATCTCTCTCACTTGTTTCCGTCATTGGTGCGGCGGGCAAGATGGGTAGCGGGATCACCGTGCTCGTCGCGCAGGAGATGGCTCGCCTCTCCATGCTCGAGGAGAACCGTGACAAGACCTTTCGCCTCATCGCCATGGACCTCGATCCGGTCGCGTTGAGGGGGCTCCAAGACTACGTACACAACCAGGCCATCAAGGCGGCCGAGAAGCAGACCGTCGCGCTGCGCGGGCTCTATGCGGATCGCAAGGACCTGGTCGAGAACGGCGAGATCATCGAAGACTTCGCCCGTCGGGTCGAGTCGATGGTCTGGCCCTCGACGGATCTCGCCGCCGTCAAGGGCTCGAAGCTCGTTTTCGAGGCCATCGTGGAGAAGATCGACATCAAGACGATGGTCTACAAGCAGCTGAAGGAACTCTGCCCCGACGCCTGCTTCTTCACCAACACCTCTTCCGTTCCCATCGGGAAGATCGACGAGCAGGCGGGTCTCGATGGCCGCATCATCGGCTTCCACTTCTACAATCCGCCACCGGTGCAGAAGCTGGTCGAGATCATCCGCGCCAAGAGCACGACCGACGAGGTCGCTTCGATCGCGGACGAGATCGGCGAGCGTCTGCGCAAGACGCTGATTCCCTCCCATGACGTGGCGGGGTTCATCGGCAATGGTCACTTCATCCGTGACGGAATTCATGGTCTGGTGCAGGCCGCGGGGCTGGCCAAGGAGCATGGCTGGGCGAAGGCGCTCTACGCGGTCAACCGTGTCAGCCAGGACTGGCTCCTGCGTCCGATGGGCATCTTCCAGCTGATCGATTATGTCGGTGTCGATGTCTTCAAGTTCATCCAGGACGTGATGGATGCCCATCTCGACGAGGATCTCACCGATCCCGTGATTGATCGCATGAACGAGCTTGGCGTGCTCGGCGGGCAGCACCCGAGCGGTGCGCAGAAGCCGGGCTTCTTCACCTACGATCGCGGTCGCATCGCAGCGGTCTACGACATGGAGCAGAAGCAATACCTCGCGCTCGACCCACAGGGATGGTGTGCAGAGGTCGATGCCTGGTTGGGTGATCTGCCCGGCGGATTCCGGCCCTGGAAGGCTCTGCTCATGGCCCCGGACAAGAAGGCCGCCCTTGTGGCGCATTTCGCTGCCTTGGATGCGATGGACACAAACGGCGCCCAACTCGCCAAAGCCTATGTGGAGCGTTCACGTCAGATCGGCCAGGCCCTGGTCGACGATGGGGTCGCTTTCGGCGCGGAGGGGGTCAATGGCGTGCTGACATCCGGCTTCTATCACCTCTATGGGCCGATCAATGACTTCTGCAGCTAGGCTCGGAACAGGCATGAGCCCTTCGCCCGAACGACCGCATCTGCCCGCTGGCCAGGCCTTGGTGGCTCCACCAGCGCAGATCCGCAGCGCTTCGCAGCGAAGGGTCATGAGGCATCCGGGCTAGCCCCGGAATAGATCGAGGAAATATTCGATGAAGACACTACGCAAGCCCGTCTACTTTCTCTGCGGCGACTACACGATCTCCCTCGGTACAGGCCGGAAGGAGTTCCACCCCAAGAAGCCGCGCCCGGGCCTCGAGCATTACATCGCAGAGGCCGGCAAGGGTGTTGTCGCGCAGATCTCTGACCCGGCTGCGATCGACGAGGGATTCGTCGGCAACTTCATGGCGGGCCGCTTCAATCGCCAAGGGCACTTGGGCGCGTTTCTCTCGCTCGTCGATCCCTCGCTGAAGTACAAGCCTTCGACCCGCGTCGAGGGCGCTTGCGCCTCCGGTGGCCTGGCTCTCGCTTCGAGTGTCAGCAGCGTGTTGGCCGAGAAGTCCGATCTCGTGCTTGCCATCGGGGTCGAGGTGCAGAACACGATGAAGGCGATTTACGGCGCGGACGTCTTGGCGGCCGCCGGACACTACGCCGGCGAGCGGAAGAACGGCCACGCCTATTTCTTCCCATCGAAATTCTCCGATCGGGCGGGCGCCTACAAGGAACGGTTTGGCCTCGAGAAGACCTGGGAGGCCATGGGACGCTGGTACGAGCAGGCGATCCTGAATGCGCGCACCTGCCCGCAGGCTCAGGAGTACCACAACAAGGACAAGGACCCCTTCGCCAGTCACCAGGCGATGAAGCCCAATCCACGAAGCTTCTGTGATCACATCAACTTCTACGACTGTTCGAAGGTCTCGGATGCCGCCGCCGCGCTCCTCATCGCCTCCGAGGAGGGACTTGCGAAGGCGGGCAAGAAGACTTCCGACGCAGTCGAACTGGTGGGACTCGGTCATTCCGTGGGCGACCTCACCGCGCCGCCGGAAGACCAGACGGTGCTCGACACGAGCCGACACGCGGTCTCCCAGGCGCTCGCGATGGCGGGGATCGACATCTCCGAGGTCGGTGTGATCGAGGTTCACGACTGCTTCACGATGACCGGGATCCTTTCGGTCGAGGCTCTCGGTCTCGCCGGCCATGGTGAGGGGGCGGCCTACGTGATCTCGGGCAAGACTCGCCGCGATGGTGAGACGCCGGTCAACGCGACGGGCGGGCTGATCGGCTGGGGACACCCGACGGGGGGCTCCGGCGTGCGCATGGCCGTCGACCTGGTCAAGCAGCTCACCGGTACGGCGGGTGAGAGCCAGGTCAAAGTCAGCGCGGATCGTCCCTACGGGCTGATGCTCAGCATGGGTGGCAACGACAAGAGCGTCGTGAGCTGTGTCCTTCGGCGCGGCGCCTGATGGCTTGATGGGGTCGCCCGCAGGGGCGGCCCCTTCTCTCCGTCACCGGCCGATCGGATCGCTCCATCGAGCCATGAGGAATCAGGCATCCGCCCGGTGAAGAGGACGCAGCGGGAGTCTTCGCACCGGCCGAGCACCGGGACACCGGGACAGTGGGGCGAGGGTCGTGGCGCAGAGGTCAGCGCCCGCATGTCGATCGTTTCTCTATCCGGCGGGCCTCCGGTGCTGGCGATCCGGTAGCTGATGTACGAAGGTGCTCAGACGCAGCTGTTGTGCCAGGCCATCACCAGCACCATAGAAGAGGCTGATGACCGGAGCCTGGTCGAAATCGCGCCGGATCGCCGGCACGGCGCTCTCGATGGCGGCGCCGACCATGCAGTTGATGCCAGCCGCATTGATGGCGCCGTCGGCCCCTCGGGAAAGAAAATCGACGATCTTTGCCACACTGAGTGTGATGAGGTAGTTCGTCTGCTGCCCGAGATAGGGTGCGGCCAGGGTGATCAGACGGTCGGCATCGGGCTCGAGGGCGAGTTCTTTCACCCGCGGGGGGAGCCGGCGGGTCAGGCGCAGCTTGGAACTCGCGGCGAGGGTGCGAGCGAGGACCGCGCTGGCGGCGAGCCGCAGGTCTCCGCGGATGGCGAAGCGGGGAGTGTTCATCGCGCAGGTGATGTCGGTCATCTGGGCGAAGAAGGGACTCGGCCAGACCTCGCAGCCCTGGTCCTCCAGGCGGCGGAAGAGTTCAGCATTGCCCACGGGGTGGATACGGGTGTAGAGATCTCCCGTGACGCCGACGACGGGCCGATCCCCCGGATTGCCGTCGCGGGGTGCGTGCCAGAGATCGTTCACGACCCGTTCCAGTGGCGCGGTGGGACAGGTCCTCGCTTCCAGGCTGCGCGCGATCTCCTCGAGTCCCTCTTGGGCCCGCGCCTCGAAGCGGGCACGATCCCGCACGTAGGACGCGAGCCGCACGCTGAGCGTGATCAGGATGTCGCTTGCGAGCAGGCCCTCGTAGAGGTGCAGGATGTTCGGGGTCCCGACCAGGGTGCGTATGTTCTGCATCGTGCCGTCATAGACTTCGATGTCGTAGCCGGCTCGTCTTGCGACGACGCGGATGCTGTCCCCGTACTGCCGGATCAGACAGGGAGTGTCCGCGTTCGGGGCGAGGAAGATGTCCCCATCCCGCAGATGGCCCTGTTGGGCGAAACGACAGTACTCACCGATGAGGATCGTATGAGGATGGCACTCTTTTCCGCTGCTGTGCGCCTCGCCCAGGCTGACCGTCTCCTCGTTCACCTCGGGGAGCAATTCGGCCTCATAGCCGCCGGCACGCAGGATCGCGGCGAAGATGCGGGCATGGGGGCCGATCGAGGGGATGTGGAATCGGCGGCCTTCGGGGGGAATCCTGCAGCCGGGCGTGCTGAGAGCGAGAGGAGGCCGTCGACCACTCGCGACGAAGACCTCGATCTCATCACGGAAGGCCTCGAGGCGGGTCTGAAGTCCGGCTTCGCCCCGGTGCTCATCGAACTCGAGGAGCAGCCGGGGAGTACCGGCGAGCATCTCTTCGATATGTTTGACAGTAAAAGCGTCCGGCCCGCAGCCGTAGCTGGACACGAGCAACGGAAAGAGGCGTCTGTCACGCCGGATCAACTCGAGGGCCCGCAGTTGCTGGCGGTTGTAGCGCCAGGGCAAGACGGCCCAGCGATCGTCCAGCTCGACCTCATCGAGGGGCAATAGATCCCAGGGTATCGCGGGCATGTCGAGCTGCTCGAGGAGACGCGCCAGTCCAAGATTGAGGAAGGGATCGTGAGTGTTGTAGGGCTTGCCGAGGACGACGATCGCGTAGTCGAAGTCGGCCGCGAGGGCTTTCCTGCCGAGCTCGAGCCGGCCCCGATCGAAGCGTGCCTGGGTGTTTTGGGCCGCCCGGAGGGCGCGAAGGATCTGGTCCACCGGACGATCGAGATCCCCGTGGAGAGCGAGGGTCGGTTCGATCAGCCCCACCATGCCGTTGTTGAAGCCGAACTGCGCGGTGGCGATCCTGTCTCCGTGGCTCGTGCGCAGCATGTCCGCGAGTTGCTGGTTGTAGAGGCAGGCGCTCGACTGTCCGCCGTCCTCGCGGCGGTAGTCCATCACGCAGGGGACGAAGACGCGCTCGACCGTTCCGCTGGCGAGGAGTGCCTGGGCCTGGGAGGAGGCGGCCTTCATCGGCAGGCAGAGCTCCCCCGGAACCTTCGGTGTGTGTTCTCTCAGCAGCCGCGTGCTCGTCTTTTCCGCCAGCACCGGCTCGTACCCCAGCCGGGAGAGGAAGGATGTCCAGAAAGGGAGGTGCTCGAGGTTGAGTCCTGCTTGCAGGAGGCCCATGCGGACCGGCGTTCCACCCTTTGGCGTGCAGGCCTCGGCGACCAGGGCGTCCTGTGCCTCGCGCCGTGTGGAGAAGAGCTCCGGGAAGGGGCGCTCCTTGCTCTCGACGACCCGGTCCTTCTCGCTGAAACGTTCGCAGTTGTCGCCGAAGTGGACGATGCGGCCGCCCGCACGGACCCGGTTGACCTGGCAGAGGTTCTCGCAGGCGTGGCACTCGAAGCTGTCGAGGGTCGCGTCGGCGCAGGCGTCGAGGCCCCGGAAGACGGAGCCGCGTCGTTGGGCGTCCATCGAGCGCTGCGCGAGGATAGCCGCGCCGAGCGCCCCCGAGAGGCGGTTGTAGGGGTGAACGTGGACAGGGCGACCGAGAATGCGGCTGAAGGCTGCGACGACCGCGGCGTTCGATGCCGTCCCTCCCTGGAAGACGATGTGCTGGCCGACGCGTCGACCGGCCACGACCTTGTCGAGGTAGTTGCGCGCCACCGAGTAGGCGAGGCCGGCGCAGAGATCCTCAACGGGCACACCCCGGCCCTGGGCCAGGACGAGTTCCGTGTCCATGAAGACGGTGCAACGGGTGCCGAGGTCGGCAGGCGTGTCGGCTGCGAGGGCTTTCTCGGCGAATTCACCGATGATGGACAGGCCGAGACGGCCCGCCTGCTCCTCGAGGAAAGAACCCGTTCCCGCCGCGCAGATCTTGTTCATCTCGAAGTCCGCGAGTTGGCCACCCTCGACGCTGATGAACTTCGAGTCCTGGCCTCCGATCTCGAAGATCGTGTCAACTCCCGGGATGAAGTGCGCTGCGGAGACCATTTGCGCCGTGATCTCGTTGTGCACGACGTCGGCTCCGAGGACGCGTTCCGCGAGGTAGCGGCCACTTCCCGTGCTTCCCACGCCGAGGATCCTGAGCGAGGCGCCGAAGCGCTCGCGAATCTCGGAGAGGCACTCGTCGAGGACATCGATCGGGCGGCCACGGGTCTTGAGGTAGATGCCGTGGAGCAAGTCGAGGTCCTTTGTGACGAGGACAAGATTCGTGCTCACCGAGCCGACATCCAGTCCGACGTAAGCCTCAATCCGATCGGAGAGGCCGACCGGTGGCTGCTCGGGGAAGGAACCCGTGTCCGTGCTGCTCGCCTCGAGAGGAGCGAGCTTCGACGGGTCCCGCAGGTCGACGGGGGTCTCTCCGAGGGCGTGCACGCGTTCCCTCAGCTCGGCGAGTGTGAGGGCCGGGCTCCGGGCGAGATGCGCCGCGCCGAGGGCTCCCGTCATGGCCGGACGCTTCGGGATGAGGAGTTCGTCGGGGCCGAGGGAGAGGATCTCGCGGAAGGCGCGAACCAACCCAGCATTTTCGGCGCCCCCTCCGGCCAGCACGAGCGGGCGCTCG
>JANTFM010000098.1 GCA_024763475.1 Acidobacteriota bacterium
TGCTCTCAGGCAAGCCCGAATTCCGAGGCAATGACTTGCACGAAGGGAGTGGTCCGTATCCGAAGACAAAGAAAAGGGCGCCGGCAGCCAGAAAGCCACCGGCGCCCCGAGAGGCGGGACCTTGCCTACTTTTTGCCCTTGGAAGTCAGTGCCCTCACGGTCAACGGACCGAACTGGTCTCCAACCGCCAGCGGTTTCGAACAGGAGGTATGAATTGCCAGATCGGCAAGTTCCACACCCGTGGCGGGATCAAGCAGCTGAATGGTTGTATTCGCCCCCAGGCGGTCCTTGCTGGTATGCAGTGTGAACGTGTCACCCACGCTGATGCCATCAAAGGACGAGGGATCGGCGAGATTCTTACTCGAGGCCACGATCCGGACTGGAGACTGGAATTGCGGGTCTCCCTCACAGCTCGCCTTGCCGGCCTGCGGGTTCGAGAGGTTGTTCTCGCAGGTCTCGCCGTTGTATTCGAAGGTGATCTCCACGACACCACCTTCGCAGACGCCGGGGGTACCAGAAGAACCGGTCGACCCAGGATCCGGGTCGTTCTTGCTCGTGAAGTCATCGACGATCACTGGACCGAACTGGTCTCCGACCGCGAAGGGCTTGGAACAGGAGGTGTGGAACTCGCTCCGCGCGAGTTCCGTACCTGTGAGCGGATCTACGACGACGACGGTCGTCGAGGAGCCGATCTTGTCCTTCTTCGCGTTGATCTCGAAGCTGTCGCCGATCATCACGTTCTCTAGGACACTCGGCTCGGCGATGTTCTTGCCCTCGAGCACGATGCGAACCGGCTCGCTGTACAGCGCATCGCCCGTGCAGGTGGCCTTGCCCTCCTGCGAATTGCTGATCGCGCCGCAATCAGCTCCCAGGTAGGTCATCACAACCTGCCGCAGGCCTCCGTCGCAAAGCTTCGGCTCTGGAGCTGCCGGGCAGTTGCGGTCGAATTCGAGGATCGCGGAGGAGACCAGCAGGTTCTGATAGTAGGCACTGCCAGGAACCTGCGGCAGGGTCTCCACCTGGAAGCACGCCAGCGTGTCACCGGCCATCAGAGTGACGTCACCGGCAAAGGACGCCTGCCGCTCACCAGAGAAGAACCCGGCCAGCGGGTCGACGTTGAGCAGGTCCGCCTCGATGAGCTCACCCGTGCCGATGAGGCCGAATTCCGGATCCACAAACGACGCATCGCTGCCCCTGTCGAACCAGGTGCGCTCACTCGGCGCCACCGCATTGATCTCGACACCGCCGACGGCAAAGCGCAGCGTCGCAGGGCTATCACAGTCTAGCGCCGCGAACTCGAAACAGGCCTCCTTCATCCGGAAGTCGTCTTCGCAGTTATCGCCGTTGCTGTTCGTGGATTCGCTCACGAGATCGGCACCTTCGAGAAGAATCACCTCACGCAGGCAGTCGGCGGGGTTCTTGTCCCCGACGTCATCGCGGAATCCCGCAACCGTGATCGGCCCGAACGCGTCACCCACATGGAGCGGCTTCGAACACGAGGTGTGGACGTGCACTTCTGCCAAGACCTCCGCCGTGGCGTCGTCGAGGACCTGGACCTGTGTATCCGAGGAGAACTTGTCCTTCTCGCCTTCTTGGGGCAGGACCGTAACGGATTGCTCGAGCACCACACCATGGAACTCGCCGTGGACCTTTCCTTTTTTGTCGGTAACGAGCAGAGTGACCGGAGACGTTCCCCCGGCTTCCCCCGTGCAACTCGCCTTGCCGGACTGATCGTTCGAAATGTTCGAACAGGGCAAGCCGGTATAGGTCAGGGTCAGCTCGTGGATCTTGCCCTCGCAATCCTCACCCTGGGGCGTCGAGCAATCGATCGAGTCTTCGTGGATCACGATCATTTCGAGGCCATGGTTGCGCCGGAAGTGGCGGCTCTGGTGGGGCGGGCAGAGGGATCCGGGATCGATGTCGTTGAAGCCTGTGACTTCGAAGCGGTTGGCACCCACCTGCAGCGCCCAAAGCGGCAACTCGGCACGCATGACGACTTCACCGCCATTGCCGCCACAGCTGTTCTCGTCGTTGAAGATCATCGTGCGGCGGCCGACTTCGCTTCCGCACAGTTCCAACGCATCGCTCAAGGCTCCTCCAGAGAGGGTCACACAAGGATCAGGCGACGTTCCCGGCGTAGCACCCGGACCACCACCGTGGACCTCACCACCCCAGTAGAGGTAGGCCGCAACCGCATTGCCTGGAACATCGATTTCCAGCGATGCCGGGGAGCCTTCGGCCGTCCCAGCGCCCGCGGACACCGTGCCGAAGTCACCGGCATAGCTCTCTACAAACGCGAGGGGCTGATCGATCGATCCGGGCTCCGGACAGGGATCCGTAGCCAGCGCGGGCGCGGCCGCCATCAATAGACTCAGCAGTAGAACCCACGCTCCCGCGCGGCCCTTCAAGACCTTCCTGCACCTGCCATTCCCAGCTCTCATGTCCTACCTCCCGGCGCGCGGGCTCCCGGACGGGACTCGCGCCTGTCGACGATCTCGATTCGTTTTCTAGAATCTCGACGGAGGTTCCCCACCGCGAGATGCCCTCTGCAACACCCTTGCTTTGCTAGCGATTTACGCCGGAAGACTAAAATGTGCAAGCTTTATTGCATATTTGCACACGCATGGGGACTGATGCAGGAAGATGCTCACTTCACGCGCGAATCATCTTAATATGAATAAATACGGACTTATTAGAAGACAAGCGCACCGTGCCAACCCAGCAAATCGCCGGCCTGCTGCACGGGCACGGATGCGTTCGGCCGTCAGTGGTCGAGGCAGCGGAGGGGTCGCGCCCGCAGCGCCGCGCCCCGCTCGAGAACGACATCCTCGGCCGAGATCAGTGCTCCGCGGACCAACCCGGGCCGGAGCTTGATCTTTCGGGCGGGCGCGAGCAGGGTCCCTTCCACGACGGTCTCACAGCAGGATTCCCCGCCCTGACCCCCACCGAGCTCGACATCCTTGCCCTTGCCGATCAGGTTCCAGAGCACACCATCCGCCCGGACTCCGCCGGCGAGGGCGGTGCGAGCCCCGTCCTTGAGCTTGAAGGTCTTGCCACGAAGGTTCACGACGAAGGTAGACTCTCTATCCCCATGAAGCGTGAGGACCTCGCCCTTCGACAGGTCGAGCTCCTTGATGCAGATCACGTTGAGACCCGGCTCGCCGACGATCGTCAGGCTCTTGGTTACCTTGCCGAAACTTTGCGTACACCTCTCACTCGCCGCGTCCTCGGCAAGAGCTTGGGCGTCGTGCACTTCCCCACTCAGATCCTCGTCGTAGGACACGCTCCCGACCCACGCCTCGTCTTTTCGTTTGTAGCTCGCCCCCGCTCCCAGCCTGACGCGGCCGTCCACGAACTGTTCACCGGATATTTCGAACTTGCCCTTGGGCGCCACGCAGGCATCACCGACGATCCCGCCCGCATCTCCCTTGACCTGGAGCTTCTTCTTGTCGAGCTGCAGGACGGCGCACTGGGCGCTCTCGCCGGGATCCAACGCGCAGCGTTCACCCGAGGATGATGGGCTGTCGCCACGAGCGAGCACCAAGCTTGCGTGCACCAACACGGCGCTCTGCTCCTCCTTCTCGTGCTCCTTCTTGCTCGGCAAATCCAGGCGGAAACAAGCCTGAGTATCTCCCTGTTTCAGCTGGACGAGTCCCTCGTAGAGCGAGATGTTGCGGCCCAGGTAGAAATAAGTCTCGTCGCTGAGTTGGTTCGTCTCCAGAGGGGCCAGCGCGCTCGCGGACACGAGACCCGCAGCGCTCCCGAAGAGAGTCTGCTCGCTGGTCGAGAGTCTCTGCTTCTCGTCCATCCTCGGCAGGAGGCCCGCTACGCCAAAGGCGAGCGTCGCCGCCGAATCCGCCGCCAGCGGGTCGAAGTCGAAGCAGGTCAGCTCCGAGCGGGTTTGCGCCGGATCACACTCGGGCCGCCGCGAGGTTTTCCCTCGCGTGATGTAGTCGGCGCCGCCAAGGCTGATGACCTCTCCCGGCTCCAGGGAAGCTGCGCCCTCGAGAATCACGACGAGCGTGATGCCGAACGCCTTCCTGTAGATCGGCACCTGCCGGCCTTCGCACAACACGGCCGATTCGTTGAAACAGCTCAGGCAGTCCTCGGCCGGCAAGCGGAACTGGTTGCTACCCTTCGAGAAGAGATCGAGCGGCACCGCAGCTCTCATGGCGACTTCTCCCCCGTTGCCCGCGCATCCGGGCGCGACTTCATCGGTGAAGAGCTGCTGCCTTCGGCCAATCTCCTCGCCGAAGAGCTCTCGCGTCTCCGAGAGCTTCCCGTCTACGAGCTTCTCCAGCGTGACGGAAGGGTCCGCCGATCCGGCCAGTCTCCCGATCGCTCGTGTCTCGCCGATCCAGTAGAGCCAGGCAGCAGCGGGGCTTCCAGCGATCTCGATCGTCAGCTCCGGAGACATCAGAGCATCCTCGCCGCCGGTCGCCGCTCCTGCGGAGACGATCCTGAAATCACTCCCCTCCAGACGATGAAACTCCACCAAGGGAGAGTCGAATCGCTCCCGGCATTGTTTGTCGGACCACGGCCAGGGCGAGGGGTCCTCCCCTCCTCCCGAAGCGCTCCAGGCTCCTTCGCCTGCGCTTCCGCTTCCCCCGTCCGTGGGGTCCGAGGCCCAGGTTTGCCCGGTGGTCGCGGCCGCTAAGAAAGCAGCGATCGCCAGCGGGAGAATGCGAAGAATACGGCGGATGGACAAGGTGTTCATGAGGCCCCCTCTTGGCGAGGTGAAGATGCGATCTGATGGAGGAAACTCTGTGCCTCGGGAAGTCGATGATCGATCCTCTTGAGCAGCCGGGACAGGCGGCGCGCGCGGCGCGCGCCCTCGACCCGGTCACCCAAGAGCTTGCAGCAAGTCCAGTATTCGTAGATGGCAATGAACTCCTCGTGAGGGAGTTCCAGATCGACGGCAAGGGCTGCCGCCGAATCCAGCTGCTTTCGAGCCGAGTTTCGATCCCGATTCTCTGTTGCGATTCTCCCCAGGCTCAACAGCGCGTAGATCTCGACATCACGATAGCCACCGCGCCGGGCGCTCGCGAGAGCCTGCAGGACAGCGGCCTCTCCCTCTTCCTTTGCGCCGGAGCGATAGCACGAGTAGCCGAGACCGATTCCCATCCTGGCAACCTCGATCTCGAAACCAAGGGTCTCGTAGAGCCCAAGGGCTTGACGAAAGATCGTGATGGCTTTCTTCCAACGCTCCTGCTTGTATTCCAGCGCGGCCAGCACGCCCAGCCCCAACGCTCGCCAACGGAGCGGCATGCGGCCAAGTTTGGATCTCACCTGCTGGCCGAAGAGGCGCGCCTGGTAGAAGTCACCGGTCTGAAAACCAGCTTGCACGTGGAGTACCAGGGCGCGAAACAGGAACTCTGCGGAGATCCCCGGCTGGTTGAGGACTTGACCCGCCAGGCGGAGACTCAAGGAGTACTGTCGTAAGCGCCGGTGACACTCGGACTCGTAGAGCATCACTTCCGCCAGCTTCGACCCGCGGTCCTCGATGCCGTCATCGAGCAGAAGGAGATCTCGAGCCGCCCGATAGTGCCCCAGGGCACCCAGGAAGTCCCCCATGCGAGCACAGTCACTCCCGCGCTCCTCGAGAACGGAGAGATCACTCCCGCTCAGGTCGATCTGCACCCGTGACCGCGCCAGGCGCATGATCTCTTCGACCTCCTCGAACGAAGCGCCGAGGGTCTCGCCGAGGGCCATCAGTAGATCGGCGCTGATCGTCGTCCGACCGGATTCAACCCGCGAGAGGGTGCTGTGGCTGACCGGAATCCCGAGACTCGTGACCCTCTCGGCAACATCCTGGAGTGTCCAGGACAGAGATCGCCTCAAGCGGCGGAAGTGCTCTCCCACCGCCTTTCGTGACGCGGACTCCGGTCCCTGGGTGCCGCTGCTCATGGGGTGCCGCTTTCCTCTGCGAGAGGACGGGACTGCTCATCAAGCAGACTTCGCCCGGAATGTGGACGGAAACTTACATCGACTTGACGGATTTGCACTAAGAACAGGCTTTGCGCCCCGCAGCCTTTAGCGCGTCGGGAGAGCACTGAGGTCGTTCATCGGGTCCTCGGCGTGGCGAAAACCCCGCCCGAACTCAGCCCTTGGGTCTCTCCCGCAGGGGCGGAGGGCTGCCCGTCTCGACGAGCAAGTCCGCGATCGAGGTCCCGCGGAAGGACTCCTGAACGTCGGCCACCGCCTGATCCAGGCGTCGGTGGAGCGAGCACAAGTCCTCGCTGTGGGACCTCAGGCCGAGTGGACAGGAGGTGATGCGGACCAGGGGATCTACGGCGCTCACCACATCGAGCACGCTGATCTCAGCCAAGCTTCCAGGGAGCGGGCGGTGACTCGAGTCCGGATTCTTCATGAGCCTTCGCGGCAAACGAGGAGTTCGTGCGAGAGCGCCGCCCGTTCTCGCGTCTATCCGGGGCAAGAAAACCCGCTCTCACTTAGCTCCAGAACGACCAGTTCTCCGTTGCCTGCGTTCGCTCGAGGAATCCCATCGATCGTCAGGACGATCCCCTCGGCACCCTCTCCCTTCCGGGTAAGTTCTGCGTGCTCGCTCCCACTCAGGAAATTCAACACCCACTCGCCGGGGCCTTTCTCGTTGACGAAGAACTCGATGGCGCCGCCGCCGAGACGGGTAGGGCTGGAAGGGAGCGGATCATCGTCCGTGAGAACAAGGACCGAGACGCCGCGCTCGGTGAGCGGCCAATAGTCGTCGCTGCCACCGGGATCGAGGATGCGCTCGGCAAGGGGGCGCACGGGAGCTCCCCGCCGAATCACGACCAGGGCATCGAGCGGAAGCGTGCTCTCTGCGCGCCGGATCTTGCGGGCAAGCGTGCGCCGGGACATCGCCATTTCGCCATGATCGAGGACGACGCCGACCCGCAGGGGAGATGGGATCGCAGGATCCGGGTCACAGACGAGCGCGTGAAAGCGGACGGGAGCCTTGACATGGGAGCAGCGCACCCCGGTCTCGGCCACCTTCTCTTCGAGCCAGGGAAGCCGCTTCCCGTCGACGAGGAAGATGTGCCGGTGCCGGCTTCCCGGGAGTTCGGCGATCTCGTCCTCAGCTCTCCGGTACTGCTCGCTGTCCAGGGCAACCGGCCCTTCGGCATTGACGTTTTCCGTGCGCAGGCCAAGCAGGAAGTCCGGCCCGTGGATCGCTCGTCCCACGGAAATCAGCTCGTCCCTGGGTGACGCGATGAGGCGATCCACGAAGGCGGCGAGAGCGCGCGAGTCACGCGGCGCGTCGATCCGTGAGGCTGCGAAGCGAAATCCAACGAGACCCATGACACAGATCGCGAGCGCGTAGGCGCCCCGACGGCTAATCCACGCTCCGCTCCGCGAAACGAGCGGCCGGCAGAGCAGCAGCGCGAGGGGTGCGAAAAGCGGCAGCACGTAGAGTACGAGCTTGGACTGTGACAGACAGAAAACCGTCAGCGGCAGAAGGAACCAGAGGAACAAGAAGAGGACCGCCGGACTCGTGCGCAAACGTCCCCAGGACTCTCTCGAGAAGACCTTGCGCAGGAGAGGAACAAAGAGAAAAACCCAGGGCAGGGTCCCCACCGTCAGCGCGGGAAGATAGAGACGGAACACATGGATCAGGCCCGGATTGCGATGGTGACGCGCGCTGAAGATCCGCGCGACCAGTTCGTCCCGCACGAAGTACTCGAACGCACCTGACATGGCGCCCATGACCAGCAGGTACCAACCCAGGGAGATCCCGAAGAAGAGGACGATGCCAATCGGCGAGAGCAGGACTCCTGCTCTGCGCAGCCGCTTCGGGCGCAACAACAGCAGGAAGGCCGCAATGGAGAGCAAGGGCAAGAGCGCTGGCGGACCCTTGGCCGCGAAACCCAACCCGAGGAAGACCCAGAAGAAGAGGCCCCATCGACCGGAGGATCGTTCGCTCCACGCCAGCCAGAAGCAACTCACGGCAGCCGTCTCGAGGAAGGCGAGCAGCGTATCCGCCGTAAGCACTCCCGCGGCGGCCACCGGCACCAGCATCGTGCCGTAGATCAGCCCGGCCCAGCGTCCCCGCGGGCTGCGCCAGACTCGCTCTCCGAGAAGGGCCACCAGGACGGCCGTCAGCACGAAGAGCGGCGCCTGGTAGGCCCGCGCACCCCACGCGTTGGTCCCCAGCAGCTGCATTCCTGCAACGATGCCCCAGTACGCGAGAGGGGGCTTTGATAGGTGATCTTCGTGATGCAGCGTGGGGAGAAGGTAGTTTCCGGAGAGCATCATCTCCCGCGCACACTCCGCGTAGCGGGTCTCGCTGGGTTCAAAGAGCGCACGGCTCCCCAGGAAAGCGGTCGAGACGAGCGCTGCAACGAGCACGATCACCCACCATGGAGGCCCCTGGATCTTCTCTTCCATGGAGCGAGCATAATATGATCCAGCTTGTGCGGCGGTGTTTCGGCGCTGATAATCCGGGACTCAGGAGGGATAGATGATGACCGAGCGACCAGATCCGCACCCCCAGGACGTGATGGATATTCTCAAGCACAAGGGTCCCGAGACCCGAATCGCCGTCGTCGGCGCCAGCAACAATCCGCAGAAGTACGGCAACATCATTGTCGACAACCTCAGCAAGAAGGGTTACACCATCCTGCCGATCAATCCCAAGGAAGCGACGATCTGTGGCCTCACGGCCTATCCCTCCCTTGCGGACGCCGAGCGTCCCATCCACCTGGTGAATGTCGTGACACCACCAAGGATCACGCTGAAGGTCCTCGAGCAGGTCGCCGCCCTGGGACTCGATCATGTCTGGCTGCAGGATGGAAGCTACGACGGAGCCGTGCTGGACTACATCGCCCAGGCTCCGTTCAAGACGGTCTATGACGCCTGCACGATGGTTGTCTCGAACTACTGAGTGCGAGGAGACTGAAGCCATGGCTTCGCAAGACACGAACGCGATCGTCCTCCAGAGAGTCGAGGTCGCTCCCGGACTGATGATCCTGCGGGTCGCTCCCGACGGCTGGGAACTGCCCGAGTTCACGCCGGGCCAGTTCAACGTGCTGGGGATGCCGGGCACCGCGCCCCGTTGCGAGCTCTCGGATGCGGAAGAGAATCTCAAGGACCCCGAGAAGCTGCTCAAACGGGCCTACTCGATCGCATCCTCTTCCGTCGCCAAGGAGTTTCTCGAGTTCTATATCACGCTCGTTCGCTCCGGGGGCCTGACCCCCAGGCTCTTCGCCCTCGGCCCCGGAGACCGCGTCTTCCTCGGCGAGAAGATCACGGGCCGTTTCACGCTGGAAGAGGTTCCTGAGGACCAGAACCTGTTGCTCATCGGCACCGGGACCGGCCTGGCACCCTACATGAGCATGATCCGTACGGTGCTCCCGAAGCGGCTCGACCGCCGCATTACGGTGGTGCACGGAGCGCGCCACTCGTGGGACCTCGGCTACCGCGCCGAGCTGAATACGATGGCCCGGCTCGCGCCAAACCTGACCTACATACCTGTTATCACGAGGCCCGCAGAAGAGACCGTGCCGTGGAATGGCCTCAGTGGCTACCTCCAGGACCTCTGGCGGGACGGAAGCCTCAGTGCCGCGATCGGCGAGACACCCCGGCCGGAAGACACGCACGTCTTCCTCTGCGGAAGCCCCGCGATGATCGAGGGCGCAGTTGAGGCATTGGCCGAGGACGGCTTCGTGGAGCACACCCGCAAACAGGACGGCCAGGTCCACGTGGAACGCTACTGGTAGCCGCGGCTCACGACACGATGTCGCGAGAGCCAACCTGCGCAGTATCACGAGAGCCAACCTGCGCAGTATCACGAGAGCCAACCTGCGCAGTCTCGCGAGACTCATCCCGCATGGTCTCTTGTGAGTCAGCCCGCATGATGCCGCGAGCTGCCGTCGGCGAGGGCTGGGGCGGTGAACCTTGGGACCGGGGGGCTCGTTGGGGTCTCAGCTCAGGCGATCGCGTTGAGAGCTGCTGATGGCGCGGGTGCGACACCGTAGGCACTCGAGGCCTCGTAACGTGCCACGGCGTCCCCTTCGGGGGAACTCTCGCGGCTGCTGGCGCCCCCGGCGTGCGCTGCTACCCCGGCTCGCGTCTCCTCGGCGAGCTCCTTCCGGGCAGCCTGTTCCTTCTGTGTGGCTGCCGCAGCAACCCTGCGATCGGCACTGGAGGGATCCGCCGGAGCCAACGCAGCCCGGCGGACTTGCTGCATCTTCTGGATCGTTGCCGCGGGATTGCCCGCAACAGGCGACGTGTCAATCTGCACTTCGCCTCCCACCGCATAGCTCTTCCCATCCGGCCCCGTCTTGGTCTCGTAGGAGGGACCTCCCCGGACATACGACCCACCGGCAGCCTGGTGGGCCCGCTCGTGCGCATGAACCTCGCGATCCCGCGTCTTCAGCCGCTGGACCTCACGCTGCTCCTCGGAGCTCAACTCCCGACCGTCGCGCCCCGTCTTCTCAGGACCCGTAACGCCGGCAACGGGCGCACCAGTCGCCCCTGCGGAACCCTGTTCCGGCCGATGGCTGCCTGCCGTGGGGCTGAGGGGAGCGATCTGCACCGCGGGTCTTCTCCTTGTCCTGCCGGCTGACGGCTCGGTCCTGGTCCTCGCGGGGATCCGGCAGACCCAGCCGTACTCCACTCTCATCGGATCAAGAGCACAGCACTTGAGCGAAAACAGCACTTTTCCCAAAAAAGGGTGCGGGGAACCTGCGCGGGAACACCGGGGGCCGCTATCCTCTGCTCATGATCGCTTCTGTCGCAGCCCAACCGAACTCGTTCTTCTCGTTCTTCGAGATCATGGCCATTCTGATCAGCCTCTCGGCCGTCTTTGGCTGGCTCAACATGCGCTCCTTCAGGCTCCCGGTGACGATCGGTCTGATGGTCATGTCCCTGAGCCTCTCCCTCGCGCTGGTGCTCGCGGGCTTCATCTTCCCGTCGGTGATGGAACAGGCCCACGCATTCCTGGGGACCATCGACTTCGATCAGACGCTGCTCCACGGGATGCTGGGTTTCCTGCTCTTCGCGGGAGCCCTCCACATCAACCTCGAAGATCTGGCATCCCAGAAGTGGGTCATTTCGCTTCTCGCTACAATCGGCGTCCTGGTCTCGACGGCCCTGATCGCCGTGGCGTCGTGGCTCCTGATGGGCCTGGTCGGCATCGAGATGCGTTTCATCTACTGCCTACTCTTCGGCGCACTGATCTCTCCGACCGACCCCATCGCCGTCCTGTCGATCCTCAAGACGCTGACGGTGCCGAAGAGCCTGGAGACGAAAATCGCCGGCGAGTCTCTCTTCAATGACGGCGTAGGCGTCGTGGTCTTCCTCGTGATCTTCGGCGCAGCGGGTCTCGACAGCGCGCATGGAGGTGGTGAGGTGAGCTTCGCCTCGATCGTCCGGCTCTTCACCCAGGAAGCGATCGGAGGCGCGGCTCTGGGCCTCGTTCTTGGATACGTCGGCTTCCTCATGCTCCGAGCCATCGACGAATACACCGTGGAGATCCTGACCACCCTGGCGATGGTCGCCGGAGGCTACGCCCTGGCGGACCGCATTCATGTCTCCGGACCGATCGCGATGGTTGTTGCCGGCCTGCTGATCGGCAATCACGGCCGCGCACTGGCGATGTCCGACACGACTCGCGAGCACCTGGACCTCTTCTGGGAACTGATCGACGAGTTCCTCAACGCAGTCCTCTTCGTGCTCATCGGCCTGGAAGTGATGGTGCTGACCTTCTCCAGACACTACTTGCTGGCGGCACTGCTCATGATTCCGCTCGTGCTCATGGCGCGCTTCCTCTCGGTCGTTCTTCCCGTCGGATTGCTGTCTCTCCGTCGCACCTTCACACCCCACGCGGTGAAGATCCTGACCTGGGGCGGGTTGCGAGGTGGCATCTCGGTCGCCCTCGCACTGTCCATTCCCCGCACGCTGCACGGTGAACTCATTCCGGAGCGGGAAGTCATCCTCGTCATCACCTATGCCATCGTCGTCTTTTCCATCGTGGTCCAGGGTCTTTCGATCTCCAGCCTGATCGAGCGCTGGAATCCCACGGAACGATGATCACTCCCCTTCGCGCCCTCCTGCTCCTGGCCCTCACCGTTCCCGGCATGGCCACGCGGGCTGAGGAAACGCAACAGGTCGAGCTGCAAACGAGTGCGGGAAACCTCGTGATCGAACTCTACCCCGATCGTGCACCGCAGACCGTGAAG
>JANTFM010000099.1 GCA_024763475.1 Acidobacteriota bacterium
CTTAGGACACAGGGCGGTCGTGGGCCGCCCTTTTTCGTGCCCTGAGGTGGGTATTCGTATGTCCAGGCCCGCCCTGGGATGTTTGAAGTGCGTCGACAATTGGGACGACTAAGGGCGTCGACTGGCTGATCGGAAGCAGAGAGGATTGATCGTGGCCCGCAAGAGCAAGATGGAGGACGAGGTCTCTAGGATCGCGGAGGAGGTTGCCACCTCCCTGGGATTGGAGATCTATGACGTCCTGCTCAAGCGCACGGGACCGCGCTGGAAGCTCCAGGTGTTTGTAACGGGCCCGGATGCCAACGTCAATTTAGACGACTGCGCGAGACTGAGTCGGCAGCTGTCCCGGGAACTGGATCTCTTCGATCCGATTCCGCACGGTTACGACTTGGAAGTCTCGTCGCCTGGCCTGGATCGATCCCTGAGGACCATTCGCCACTTCGCGCAGGCAAAGGACAGGAAGGTCCGCGTCCGCTGGCGTGATGCGAACGGAAAAGTGAACGAGACGGTCGGTACCGTCACGCATACTGGAGATGGAACCGTGACCCTGCAGCTGGATGCGGACCCCTCTCCTGTTGAGATTGATTTCGCTGCCATATTGTCCGCCCGGCTGCAGGCGGAAGTGAACTGGTGATCCGGAACGTGGCGAAGTGTTCGCCGCCGAGCCGGAAACGTGCAACGGAGTGATTGCCACATGGCCCAGAATCCACTGATCCAGGCCATCGAGCAGATTGGCAGGGAGAAAGGCATCGATCGCGATATCATCATCCACGCGCTCGAAGATGCATACGCCGCCGCCTCCCGCAAGGTGCTCAAGAGCCGAGAGAACGTCGCATCGATTTTTGATGAGGAGAGCGGCGCTTTCCGCGTCTTCGCCAAACGGCGCGTTGTCCCGGAGATCGAAGATCCGGATACCGAGATTACCCTGGAAGATGCGATCGAGATAGACCCCAACGCCGACTTCGATCAGGAGCTCGAGTTCGATCTCGAGGTTCCGGAACTTGGTCGGATTGCCGCCCAGGCCGCCAAGCAGGTGATCTACCAGAAGGTGAAGGAAGCTGAGCGCGAGAAGGTCTTCGATGACTTCATCGATCGCGTCGGCGAACCGATCAACGGTATCGTCAAACGCTTTGAGCGCGGTGATTTGATCATCGACCTTGGCTCCACGGAAGGCGTCATTCCGCGCCGAGAGCAGTCTCGCGCCGAACACTACAATCAAGGCGATCGCATGCGTGCGATCATCGTGGACGTCGAGCGCTCCGGCAAGGGTCCCCAAGTCGTCCTTTCGCGGACAGACCCGCGTCTCGTCAACGAGCTGTTCAAGATGGAAGTCCCCGAAATCTATGATGGCACCGTCCGCATCATTTCCACGGCTCGCGACCCGGGAGAGCGAAGCAAGATCGCGGTCCTGTCGCGGGATCGTGATGTCGACCCGGTCGGGGCTTGCGTCGGAATGAAGGGCAACCGCGTGCAATCCGTGATTCGTGAATTGCGTGGCGAGCGGATCGACATCGTTCAGTTCCACGATGACTCAATGAGCTTCGTTCGGGAGGCTCTCAAGCCTGCGACGGCCAATCGGGTCAATGTGAAGAGCCTGGAGGATCGTGAGGTAGAGGTCATCGTTGCCGATGATCAACTGTCCCAGGCCATCGGCAAACGAGGACAAAACGTGCGCCTCGCGGGGCGCTTGGTTGGATGGCGCATCGACATCAAGAGCGAGACGGCCAAGTCCATCGAAGTCGAAGTGGAAGATGATGCTCTGCGCAACGCCGGGTCTCTCTTCCAGCGCCTTGGCATCCCGGAAGAAGTTATCAGCGCGCTGGTCGAGGCGGGATTCCGGGATCTTGGGCAGTTGATCGGCGCGGACCTCGAGGATCTGACCCGGGTGCCTGGTGTCGATATTGATCTCTGCCTGCAGATTCATGACCGGGCTGAGTCGGTCATCGAAGAGGTCGAAAGGGAAGAGATTGAAGCAAAACGACTCGCCGCCGAGTTTGCTGCACAGGCCGAGCCGGTCAGTGAAGAGATCGATGCCGGGACCCTGCTCGGAGACATGCCCTCTCCAGGAGCGGATTCGTCGGGCGGAATCCACGAGATCAATGCAGTGGACGCCGTGGAGGCAGAGGCTGCTAGCGATGGCGATATGCCGTCTGTTCCGGAGGAAGACTCCACCGGAGCGGATGAGAGCGACACTGCAAGGCGTGAGGAGTAGTCAAGGTGCGGATTTTCCAACTGGCCAAAGAGCTCAACGTGGATAGCGCGGAAATACTGGACGCCCTGGAGGATATGGGTGTCGAGGTGAAGTCGAACCTGGCTTCAATCGATGACGCGCTTATCGAGGAGCTTCACGAGCTCTTCAAGCCGAAGCCGAAGTCTGCGGTGAATGCGCGCCAGGAAGCGGTTCGCCGCGCACTCGCCGAGCAGAAGGCGAGAGAAAAGTCCGCCCGCGAAGCCGCCTCCAGGGAAGAAGAGCGCAAAGCCGCTGCAAGGCGGGCCGCGCTCGAGAAGGCCGGCTCCCGGCATTCTGCCGCCAAGAAGGCGGCTGCCGAACGGGCTACGGCGGAAACCAGGGCGCTCGAGGAAGCGGCGGCATTGGCAGAAGAGAGACTGTTGGCGGAACAGGCTCGGGCCGCGGAGGCGTCTCACGCTGCGAAAACCCTCGGGGAAGACGAGCTGCTTTCTCCCGAGACTCCCGCGCAAGGCGCTGGCGATACGCAGGAGACACCTGCCGCAACGACTCCCGCTGAGAGGCAGGACGCCAAGTCCGCAGAGACTGAGAAGAGCAGACCGGCGGCGCCCGATGGCGTCGGTGCAGCTCCGTCTCCGCGCCTCGGCAAGGCCGTCATCGCTCCCCCGCCGAGTACAGCAAAGGAGCGTGCCGAATTGCTCGGGAAGCCCCTTGCTACGGTGCGGCCTGTTCGCCGTCGCCCGACGGGGGCGGGAAGTGCGGACTCTCGGCCCGCAGCGCCGGCAAACCGCGCGCTGCCCGATCGCGGTAAAGCAGCGCGGCATCCCGGAGCGGGACGTACCGCCGGCAGAGGGGGCAAGTCCGGACGTGGCCGCCGGTCCAACGTGAAGCGGCAGCAGGCGGCCGAAAATGCAGCGGCAAGAGCCGCGCAGATGGCCCAGGAAGCGCCCGTCGAAGACGTGCGCTTTTCTGCTGGGATCACGATCAAGGATCTCGCGGAACGCATGAATCGCAAGGCGAACGATGTGCTCAAGCTGATCTTCATCGAGAAGAAGATCATGGCGACCATCAACCATGCGC
Source organism: Acidobacteriota bacterium (assembly GCA_024763475.1). Classification (GTDB taxonomy): domain Bacteria; phylum Acidobacteriota; class Polarisedimenticolia; order J045; family J045; genus JANTFM01. Next base: position 3,266 of record JANTFM010000099.1, read on the forward strand.
TGGATGAGGAAACCGCCCAATGGGTCGTCGAGCAATTCGGCGGAACTCCCATCATCATTGGCCTCGAGGAGGAGGCCACTGTGGACGATGCCGTGTTCGGCAGCGGCAACGCAGATGCTGCAGAAGAGGCGCAGATGACTCTGCGGGCTCCCGTCGTCACCATGATGGGCCATGTCGACCATGGAAAGACCAGCCTTCTCGACGCCATCCGCGAGACAAGTGTTGCGGACCGGGAAGCCGGCGGCATCACCCAGCACATCGGAGCCTATACCGTCTCGAAAGAGCACGCAGACAAGCAACTCTCGATCACTTTCCTCGATACGCCCGGCCACGCCGCGTTCACTACCATGCGAGCGCGCGGCGCCGACGCTACGGATGTCGTCGTTCTCGTCGTTGCCGCGGATGACGGCGTCATGCCACAGACCGTCGAAGCCATCAACCATGCGAAGGCTGCCGGTGTCCCTCTGATCGTCGCTGTCAACAAGATCGATAAATCCAACGCTCTTCCCGACAGGGTTCTCCAGCAGTTGCTCGAACATGAGGTCCTCGTAGAGGATTTCGGCGGAGATACGGTCGCCATCAAGGTGTCAGCCAAGACCGGAGAGGGATTGGACGAACTCCTGGAGATGATTCTCCTGGTCACGGAGGTCCTGGAGCTTCAGGCGAATCCGGAACGGCCGGCGACCGGTGTCGTGCTCGAAGCGAAGTTGGACAAGTCAAGAGGTCCCGTCGCCACGATCCTCGTACAGAACGGAACGCTGAGAAAATCGGACGTATTCGTCGCTGGCTCCTCGATGGGCCGGGTTCGCGCAATGCTCGACGAGACCTCGCGCGCCGTGGACGAGGCAGGACCCTCGACTCCCGTCGTCGTCATGGGCCTCGATGACGTACCGAACGCGGGTGACCTTTTCCAGGTCTTCCCCGATGAGCAGAAGGCTCGGCAGATCGCCCTCTACCTCCGGAACAAGAAGCGCGAGGCAGAGCAGGCACGACGCAGCGCCCTTCCCACCCTGGACCGACTCCATGAGCGGATCCAGCGCGGGGAGATCAACGAGCTACCGGTCGTGATCAAGGCCGACGTACAGGGTTCCGTAGAAGTTCTGACGGCCGCACTCAGCAAGCTCTCCACCGATGAGGTTCGGGTGAAGCCGATCCACACCGGAACAGGCGCGATTACCGAGAACGACATCCTGCTCGCCTCGGCAAGCGATGCCATCGTGATCGGATTCAACGTACGACCCGAGCGGAATGCAGCGGCTGCTGCGGAACGCGAAGGCATCGATGTTCGCCTGCACACCGTGATCTACAAGATCGGCGACGAGATCCGTCAAGCCATGCTCGAAACCCTCGCCCCGGTGGAAAAGGAGGTCTTCCTTGGCCGCGCCGAGGTCCGCCAGACCTTCAAGGTTCCGAAGATTGGCGTCATTGCGGGAAGCTACGTCACGGAAGGGCTGATCCGACGCGATGCGTCGGTCCGCCTGCTGCGCGACAACATCGTCATTCACGAGGGGAAGCTCGGTTCGCTCCGACGCTTCAAAGATGACGCAAAGGAGGTCCGTTCAGGCTTCGAGTGCGGAATCGGTCTCGAGGGCTATCAGGACCTCAAGCCAGGCGATGTCGTGGAAGCGTTCGTCATCGAAGCGGTCAAGCGGGAGTCCCTCGAGGCGAAGCCCGACTAGGCCAGGGCTAGCCTGCCGGGCACTTTCCAGGACCGGGCGGCAAAGCGCTGGATCGTTCCTTGCTGAAGGGTAGGCGAAAGTGCTGGTAGGTGTACTGGTCTTGGACCTCTTTCTCCATGGCTGTAGCTCGCTGAAAGAGAAGCGGCGCGTCATTCGCTCGATCAAGGACCGTGCGCGCAGCCGCTTCAACGTCGCGGTGGCTGAGGTCGATCATCAGGATCTCCACCAGCGGGGAACTCTTGCCTTCAGTTCTGTATCCACCAGCGAGGACAGTCTCTGCAAGCTCTTCGATCGCATTGTCGATCTCTCTGAGGAAATTCTCCCCGGTGGCGTCTGTGAGAATGCCCGCGAGTACCTCGGATGAGCCGACGCAAGGACCCGCCCTTTTCGGGAGTCGTGTTGGTCGATAAGCCATCCGGCATGACCAGCCACGATATTGTCGCCTGGGTGCGGCGGACGCTCGGGATGCGGAGGGTCGGTCACGCGGGCACCCTCGATCCCCTCGCTACGGGCCTCCTCCCCTGCTTCTTCGGGCCGGCAACGCGCCTGATCCAGTATCTTCACGATTGGCCGAAGACCTACCTCGGCCTCATCGCCCTGGGAGCGGAGTCGGCAACGGGAGATCTCGAGGGCCTTGAGGATCTGCCAAGGGTCGTCCCACCTCTTCCCCCGGAGCCCGTCCTCCGCCGCGCGAGAGAGAAGCTGTTGGGAACCTACCCGCAGACTCCTCCCGTCTACTCCGCCAAGAAGATCGGCGGAGTGCCCGCCCACCGCCTCGCCCGTCAAGGACACGCCCCAATCCTGGCGCCCACCACCATCACTGTTCATGCGTTCCGCCTGAGCCCAAGACCCGAAGGCCGGCTCGCCTTCGCGGCAAAGGTCTCCTCCGGCACCTACATCCGTTCCCTCGCAAGAGATCTGGGGCGCATGATCGGAACCGGCGCGTATCTGGAGTTTCTCAGGAGAAGCGCCATCGGCCCCCTCATCTTGCGTGGGGCGTTGACGCCGCACCACGATATGGGCCGGGAGCTGTTGCTCACCCACTGTCTCTCTCCAGCCCAGATCCCTCTCCCGCTCCCCAGAATCGAGCTTGATGACGCTTCGTTGAATTTCTTTCGTGCCGGGCGCAAGGTCGAGGCACCGCTTTCCAAGCCTCGTCCCCAAGGGGCGCTCGCGATCCTGACCCCGGAGGGCCAGCTTGCCGGCATCGGCGAATGTGGAAGCGACGCCATGATCCAGCCGCGGATTGTCCTTCCCCCGTCAGAAATGTGAGTTTTTGCGCTCACTGGCACCCGGTGCTAGGATCTTTGCGGCGGTGCGCTCTGTGCACCGCCTACTTGTGTATCGTCGGCTGGCTGGTGGACCGCGGATCATGGTGAACGCGGGAACGAGCCGGTTCGAGACTGCGTAGGGCGCGACCGCGCCTGATCGCTGGAGTAAGAATCGTGCCTCTCAGCAAGGAAAAGAAAGTCGAAGTTAGCGAAGGATATCGTCATCACGAGCGCGATACGGGATCAACAGAGGTCCAGATTGCGATGCTCAGCGAGCGAATTCGCCATCTCACCGAGCACTTCAAGGTTCACAAGCACGACCACCATGGACGTCTCGGGCTGCTCAAGCTCGTGGGTCAGCGTCGTCGTCTCCTGCGCTACTACCGCCGTAACCATCCGGCGCAGTACGGGGAGTTCATCAAGGGACTCGGTATTCGTAAGTAGTGTGTTCTCGACCCGGGCAGCGAGCGCCTGCTCGCTGCCCGGCCATCCCGGTTGCCGATCGGGTGACGTGGGTCATGGGTCCCAGGTGACTGGACTGCGTAGCAAAGCTCAAGGGCGACGATGTCGGAGGGGTGCTTTCTGGCGTGGGATTGGATCCAACCCTTTCCCCTGCTCTTTGCTACACAGCCCATTCGCTGCCGGGGACTCGCGGCATCCATGGACAGCTCTCGATCGTGCGCCCGTCACGTCCTGCAGGGACGAAGGAGAGCAGTATGTCAGTCGTACGTAAAGAGATCGATCTCGGAGGGCGGCCTTTCGTCGTCGAGACCGGCAAGATGGCCAAGCAGGCTAGTGGGTCCCTCACGGTGCAGCACGGGGATAGCGTTGTGCTCATCACCGCCCAGGCCGCCAGTCATGAGAAGGACATTCCTTTTCTGCCCCTTACAACCGAATATCGTGAAGCGATGTATGCCGGGGGCAAGATTCCCGGGGGCTTCTTCAAGCGCGAGGGCCGCTCGAACGAGAAGGAGACTCTCACCGCACGATTGATCGATCGTCCATTGCGCCCCCTCTTTCCCGGAGGCTGGGCCTACGAGACCCAGGTCATCTGCTTCGTGCTTTCCTCGGACAAACAGAACAATCCCGACGTACTCGCCGTGACCGGTGCCTCATTCGCCCTGTCCTTGTCCGACATCCCGTGGCACACCCCGATCGCAGCCGTACGCGTGGGACTGGTGGATGGTGACTACCTGATCAACCCGACCAGGGATCAGCTCGCCAACAGCACGCTCGATATCATCGTCGCCGCAAGCGAAGAAGCCATCGTCATGGTCGAGGCTGGCGCTAACGAAGCCTCCGAAGAGGACGTCATCGGCGCCCTCTTTACGGGCCAGGAAGCCTGCAAGCCTCTCATCGCTCTGCAGCGGGAACTCGCGGCAGAAGCCGGCAAGACCAAGCGGGAGTTCGTCTCTCCCGAAATCCCGGAAGAGATCACGGAGATGGTTCGCAAGATGGGTCGCAAGGCGCTCGTCGAGGCGATGCAGGTCCGGGACAAGCTTGAGGGGTACTCCCAGGTCGATGCCGTCAAGGACATGCTCGTCGAGAGTCTTCCCGAGGACGCCGAAGCGGACACCATCGCCCAAACGAAGAAGGCCTTCTACGAGCTGCAGGACGAGATCCTGCACACGTTCATTCTCGAGAACAACAAGCGCCTTGACGGCCGTGCGGTCGACGAGATTCGTAAGGTCACGCCAGAAATCGATGTCTTGCCCCGCACCCACGGCAGCGCGCTCTTTACGCGTGGTGAGACCCAGGCCCTGGTGATCACCACCCTCGGCACATCCTCCGATACGCAGCGCATCGATCAACTCGACTTCGAGGGCGAGAAGCGCTTCATGCTGCACTACAACTTCCCACCGTTCTCGGTCGGTGAGGTCCGCTTCCTGCGTGGGCCCGGCCGGCGCGAGATTGGACATGGCGCCCTCGCGGAGCGCGCACTCCGGCCGATGATGCCCGAGGTGGATGACTTCCCTTATACGATTCGTGTGGTCTCCGAAACCCTCGAATCGAACGGCTCCTCGTCAATGGCTGCCGTCTGTGGCGGATCGATGTCGATGATGAGTGCAGGCGTTCCGCTCAAGAAACCGGTCGCGGGAATCGCCATGGGTCTCGTCATGAAGGACAGTGACTATGCCGTTCTCACGGACATCGCTGGCGCCGAGGACCATCACGGCGATATGGACTTCAAGGTCACCGGCACCGAAGACGGTATCACCGCGCTCCAGATGGACATCAAGATCGGCGGGGTGACCCGCGAGGTCATGACAGCGGCGCTCGAGCAAGCCCGAAAAGCCCGCATGACTCTGCTGGGCATCATGGGCAGCGCCATCACCAAACCAGCCGACGACGTCTCGCGCTATGCGCCGCGCATCATCACGATCTTCATCAACAAGGACAAGATCCGTGACGTCATCGGCCCCGGAGGAAAAGTGATTCGCTCGATCCAGGAACGCACCGGCTGCGACATCTCCATCGAGGATGATGGCCGGGTGGACATCGCCTCGATCGATCTCAGCAGTGCCGAGCGCGCCGCCGACATCGTCCGCGAACTGACCGCCGAGGCCGAGCTTGGGAACATCTACATGGGCAAGGTCGTTCGTACAACGAACTTCGGTGCCTTCGTTGCCATTCTTCCCGGGGTCGAGGGCCTGCTCCACATCTCCGAAATCGCCGAGCATCGCGTACAGAACACGACCGACGAGATCGAAGACGGAGACGAGGTCATGGTGAAGGTCATCGATATCGACGGCCAGGGTCGCGTTCGCTTGTCGAGAAAGGCTGCCATGCGCGAGAAAAAAGACTCTTAACATAGATTTTGCTGCGAAAGAGGACTACGGGCCGGCGGCAAAGCCGGCCCGTTCCGCGTTATGATCTAGCGGGCCTCGAGGCGAGACACGAGGATGGGAGACGCACAGGGATGGCGCGAAAACTCGGAGAAACCCTCGTGGCGCGTGGAGCCATCACCGAGAAGCAACTCCTCGAAGCGCTTCGCACGCAGCGAATCTTTGGTGAGACCCTGGGCTCGACTTTGTTGCGACTCGGTGCCGTAAAGGAAGATGAGCTGGGGCAGGCTTTGGCCCTGATGCACCAGGTTCCAGCGGCGAGTCGCTTCGACATCGAGCAGACCTCTCCGGAGGTTGTCGCGCTCGTTTCCGCAGAGTTTGCCCGGCGCCATCGCGCCCTGCCCTTCCGGGTCGACGGGGATCGCCTCTGCCTCGCCCTCCAGAACCCGGCAGATTCGCTGGCGATCCACGAAGCAGCCTTCCTCACGAACTTCGACATCGTTGTTCATGTCGCTCCAGAAGCCATCCTGAAGGAAGCTCTCGAACGCTTTCACCCGGTCGAGGGAGCGACCCACTCGATCCCGCCTCGCCTCGCCACAGACCCGCAGTCAGCAGACTCGTCCCACGCACCAGGGGTCACACCCTCAGCGCCCCGAGCCCCCGTCGAAGCACTTCCCACGTCGCTCCAGTTGGCGGGACGACAGCTGGCGGACGCCATCTCCCGAGACACTGCGTTTGAGGCCGCGCTCGATGCCATGGACCACTGGAGCGAGCGAAGTGCCGTCTTCGCCATTCGAAGCGAAGAGGCCATTCTTCTCAGCGCACGCCGCTTCCCTGCTCTACCACCATCGGATACCGGCGTGGACCTCGCATCGTCGCAGGTGTTTTCGTGCCTGGCGCACGAGGGCTGCCCTCCGTTCCATGGAACACTCTCGCCAAGCCCAGCCGATGAGTTCCTTTACACCAACTTGGGCGGACCGTTTCCACGGACCGTGACGGTCGTGCCGATCTGCCTGCGGTCTCGCCCGATCGCTGCTCTCTACGGCGATTCCATGACGCTCGACCTTCCTGTTCCAGAGCCGGATCACCTCATGCGCCTGGCCTCGATCGTCGCGATGTCTCTAGAGAGCGTGATCTTGCGCTTGAAAATCCTCAAGACCAGCGGGAATCGGCCTGGGCCCCGGTGAGGAACGCCACACCACCGGTCGATCCTGCGGAGATCGCCCGCCTGCTTGGCGGCGATGGCGAGCGCGCGCTCCTGCGCTTGGCGCGAGAGAGCGTTCGATGCGCCGTCACGGGAGAGGCTCCCGACCGAGAGCTCTTCGAGCGCTGCAGCGATCTCGAGATGTTCGGCTGTTTCGTGACACTGAAGACCCGCACGACGCTGCGCGGATGTATCGGCATGCTCGGACACCTTGCGCCAGTGAGGGATCTCGTTCGGCGCAGCGCGCGATCTTCGGCCCTCTCGGATCCTCGCTTTCCGGCCGTGTCCGCCGAAGAACTGGAAACCCTCAGCTATGAACTCTCACTGCTCACACCCCTGACGGCTCTCGAAACCGAGTCTCTGCCCGATTCCATCGTCATTGGGAGGGACGGCCTCGTGGTCGAAGACTCTCCACAACGTGGCCTGCTGCTGCCCCAGGTCGCGACGGAATGGAACTGGAATGCGAGACAGTTTCTTGAGGAGACCTGCCACAAAGCAGGATTGCCCCCCGACGCATGGCGCAGGGGGGCAACAGTTTCGCGCTTTTCTGCTCTGGTGATTGACTGAGCTGCTCAGAGCACCTCGGCCTTGTCACCCAAGCGCACTTCCGTGGCCGACTCCAGGACCTTGACCATGGATCCTCCGGCGTTTGTCACGAGGACGACGCCCTGGGCTACCACCCTGCGAGGAGCCCGATTCTGGCCGTTGAGCCCCGTACTCCCCGGACCGTCACGCCAGAAGAGAATTCGGTCTCCGGCAGTCAAACCGGCGCGGCTGCCCAGATCGATACCCACGACTTCGCCCGCAGCCGCGACCGTCGCCTGCGGATCGTGAGAGACAACGACGAGACCGTTCAGACGCCCCGCGAAGGGGGTAGCGAGTTTTCGCAGTGGAATGCGCTCAACCATCGGCACCGGCATCTCTCGATAGGGCACGAGATAGTCCCCCTTGAGGATTCCGTCGCAGGAGTTGAGAATCTCGGCCGTCGAAGAACTCGGGTGCACGGCAAGAACCCGCAGACGCCCCAGGCGCTGCAGGTACACCGCAACAGGAGTTCTGTCGATGGGGTGGGAAATCGCGCCTCGAGAGCGAACAACGAAGTACTCTGCTCCCGGCTCGATCGCCATGTCGCGCCCAGCCGTCAGGTAGATGATGTCGCCCGCGGACTGCATCTCCTTTTCCGGTTCCTCAGCTCCGAGAACCGAAAGCTCCGTCGGATCGAAACGCTCGACGAGCTGCGCGGAGCAAATCATCTCCTGCTGTTCCGCGGCAGGAATCAGTACCGGACCTGCCGCCGGCGCAGGAGCTTCCTCCTGCGCCTTCTGCTCGAAGGCATCCTGGCGAATCGGCCGCGGGGGAAGCACCGGTGGCGGCGGCGGAAGCTCCTCGACTCCCGTCTCGCTCACAACGTTTGGCCTGGGTGGCACCTCGAGCGGATCGCCCGGGTAGATCCAGTGCGAATAGGTGATATAGCGATTCGCATCCCAGATGATCGGCCACAGGTATGGATCGTCGTAGTAGTGCATGGCGAGATCCCACAGGGTGTCGCCACGCTCCACGACGTGAACCTGAACCCCCTCCGGGACCACCGGAGGAGCATAGGGAGTCCAGTGCCCATCGACGAGATGCAGCTCCGTCGGCGGTGGCACATAGCCCCTGACACGGCCCGTGCCGTCCTCCTGGGCAAGAATGGGAAGCAAGGTCACGGCCACCAAGGTCGGCAAGACGAACCCCGCGGCAATGCTCCGCACCGAAACGTTCACGATATGTTCCTCCACACCAATCCGGCTCGCCGATCAGGCGCACCGGCAGAACCCACGATGGGAATGTATATCCTCAGGGTGTGTCGGGGCAACAGACCTTCGAGCGTGTTC